>NZ_QTLP01000006.1:24253-116940 GCF_003635405.1 Parabacteroides sp. AF39-10AC
CGGGCGGATTTCTCCGCCCTGCCCTTTGTCCTTAGGCTGCAATCTCTTCGGTTTGCGGTTCTTCTTCGGGTTGCGTTACCTTGCGCTCCCTTGCCCGTTCCTGCACCAAGAGGACGGCTTTCTTTTCCTCGATGCGCTGATGCCGCTTCTCGTACACTCCGTTGTACTCCCTTTCGATGTTGGCGAGTTCCTCCGGCATGTGCCTGCGTGCGAAGTCAAGCAAGAGGGTCGCCACGGTGTTGCTGCCGTATGCTCCCTTGAAATTGGCTACAAGGAAGTCCCTGCGGATGATGGTCTTCATCCTCACGGTGAGGTTGCCGATAATCCCCATCTTGTCCTCGTCCGTGATATACTGCTTGTCTTCCGCAATCCCCACGGCTGCGAAATGTTCCTTACGGAGCGAGGACAGAAGGAAGAAGTACAACATGGTATCTTCGTCCGCACTGAACTTGCCGCCCGTGATGTCGGCTTCGAGGATTTGTTTCTTGGTGTCTTCTACCGTGCGTTCGAGTGCGATTTCCTTGTTGCGCTCGTCCTGCTTCTCCAATTTCTCCACGGGTGAGAGCGGTGCGGGTGCGGGCGTTCCGTCCGCTGTCTGCGCTTCGGTCACGTTCTCCACATAGCAGAAGTCAATCTCCTTCTGCCCGATTTTGGCATAGACGGTGATTTCCCCCGCTTCGCTCCTGCGGGTGATTTCCTCCTCCTGCTCCATGTAGTCCGCCCATTGCTGCTCGTAGCGGGTACGGGCTTCCCCGTAGCGTTCTGGGTCGTTGAAATTTTCGGCTTTGGGTTCTTTCGGGCAGCTTGGAAAGGCGGTGTACCTGTCAAGGGTCTCCACCTCGTAGCCCGAAGCGGTTAGCCGTTCTGCCACCGTTTCGTTGGTGCAGTAGCGGTCACGGCAGAGCGACACGCCCGGCTGGGTCTGCATGATTTGCACAGCCCGCTCCATGAGGTAGGATGCGTTCATTTCGGCAAGGCACGTGCGGTTGGCGCAATGCCCGCACCCGCCGTCACGGAACAGCAGCAGGTTGTTGGTGTTGTGTGCGCACGTGGCGCACTCGGTCTTGTCGAAGCGGTAGTATTGCAGGTCGGTGGTGAAGTTCTGTTCGATGCGCCTTGCGACATCGGCGGCTTTCAGTCCCCGCCAACTGTTATACGTTCCCTCATCCTGCAAATGCTTCTCGTACACCTCACGCTGAATGTCCTCCCCGTATCGGCAGATTTCAGCCGCCACGCTGATGGTCAGCTCGTCCGCTTCCAAAAGGGCGGCGATTTCGGGGATAAGGGCGGTGAATTTCAGCCGTGTGCGGATGTAGTTCTCGTTCTTTCCGAAGAGTTGCGCCAAGGTCTGCACGGTATGGCGTCCGCTCTCGATAAGCCGCTGATAGGCTGCGGCTTCCTCCACGGGTGTTACGTCCTTGCGCTGCAAGTTCTCGGTAATCGCCATTTCCTCGGCTTCCTCGTCCGACAACTCGGTTACGATTGCGGGAATTTCGTCCCTGCCCGCAATGACGGACGCACGGTAACGGCGTTCCCCGAAAACAATCCCGTAACGGTCTGTTCCGTCAACGGGGCGTACGGTGATGGGCTGCAACACGCCCTGCCGTTTGATGCTCTCGGCAAGTTCGTAAAGGGCTGCTTCATCGAAGCGTTTGCGTGGGTTGAAGCCGCTCGGCTGAATGTCTGCCAATGCTACCATCGTGATGTTTTTCTCTGCTGCTGATTGATTTGCTTTTGTCTTCATAATCTGTTATTTTTAAGTTGATTGTTTATAGTTGTTCTTTTTGATTTTAATAAACCGTTCCGTTCGGAAAATCGGTTTCTTTGCTATCTTTCTTTCCCCGCTCCGGCTCACGAAAGAAAGTAGCGGGCGGAAAATCCGCCCTTACGGGGCTACCTGCGGTTATAGCATACGTTCGCGAACTTCTTTTTCTGCTCTACTGCCCGTTTGAGGGTGTAGAACGTGCCGCCTATGGCTACCGTAT
This sequence comes from Parabacteroides sp. AF39-10AC, assembly GCF_003635405.1. NCBI lineage: Bacteria > Pseudomonadati > Bacteroidota > Bacteroidia > Bacteroidales > Tannerellaceae > Parabacteroides > Parabacteroides sp. AF39-10AC. Next base: position 26,239 of record NZ_QTLP01000006.1, read on the forward strand.
CGTAATAGACTATCAGAAAAGCGGAGTTTTCCAAAAGGTAGTCGTTACGGCGCAGGAAACAGCCCTCGGTATATCCGTCCTGCAAGGTTACCACTTCATCGGCTTGCGCCAAAATGGTGTCGTAACGCCGCTTGTCGGCTTGGGTGTATCGTTCGGCTTGTCCCTTGAAGGGGACAACGCATTTCAGACGGATATGCGGGTATCTCTTTTTGAGGTTCAATACTTCCTCTGCTGCGATAAGGTCGAAGCCCTCGCACATTCCCGACAAAAAGGTGTCGTAGCCTTTTTTGATACAATAACTTTCGATGGCTGCGAACGTGTCGAACGCCACCTCCCTGAAGAGTTTCTCACGGTCTGCCGTGAACTTGGCTATACGGTTGGTGCGGTGTCCCGAAAAGGCTACCGTCTTTTCTTTGGTAACGGGTGTTCCGTTTTCTGTCCATGTCCTTGTTTCCATATCGGTAAATATTAGAATATTAAAAGAATGATTATCAGTACGAACACGAAGCCGACAAACAGCCGCCACGCAAGGGCGAAAACAAGCCGTGCCACGAAGTAAAACAGAGCCACGACAAGCAACAAGGCGAAAAGCTGCCCTGCGGCGGTGGTAAGGAAATAAGCCGCCGAAGCCCAAAGGATTAGGCGGTATATCAGTTTGTAAACAAATGCCGTTTTCATGTTCTTGGGTATTGTCGGGCGGATTGCTCCGCCCGTGGTTCTTTAACAGTTCCCTTACGGGATATAGCGGTTATCAGCCAACAGCCGGAACGTGTCGTAATCAGCCGTTCCCCGATAACTTAGGGACAGTTCAAAGGAGAGGTGTCCTTTCTCTATGTAGAAAGTGAAGCGCAAGCCGTTGCGGGTTATCGTTCCTTTCGCATAGTTTCTACGTTCCCAGCTTACGGGTTCGTTCTCGATACTTTTCAAGAAGTCGGCTACCTTTCGGGCGTTCTCCGCATTTTCCTGCTCCACCTGCCTGTATATCTGCGTGCAGTAGTTTATCCAATCGTTTATTTTCTTGGCGGTGAACACGCCGATATTGCACGGCTTTTCGTATTGGCTGCCCGCCCTTTCGATGTCGTAGCGGTTGACATATTCAAAGTGTTCCATGTCGGCGGCTATCTTGTACTTGTTCTCTTTGTTTATCTTGTACACATGAAAACGGATGCCGTTGTACGTGAACTCTATGCGCACGCCGTAAAATGCGGGGTATTCACCGCTTACCACGTGGTAGCCGTATTCCGCTTGGGGCATGTACTTCCTTATCTCCTGCATGAGTGGAGACAGCTCTTTTTTTGCCTGTTCCACCTTCTCGTTAAACATAACTTTTATGTTTAACCCGTTAAATTCCTTTTCCGATAATGTTTTCATCGTCTTATGTCTTTAGTGGGGCGGACTGCTCCGCCCGTTGGTTGATACTCTTGTTCTTTGTTGTCCCGCTTAGGCTGCTGCGGGTTCGTTCACCGGTTCTGTTACCTTGTCGGCAATCATCTTCGCCGCCTTGTTCACGTCCCCCAATATCTCCACCAAAAAGGCGGGTTCTTCCTTTAGCTTGGTGAGCCAGTGTTTCAGATAGGCGGCGTTGTTCTCCTGCGGTGCGGCTGCGTAGCCGAAGAACGCACCGCAAAGGGCGGCAGTGAGTTCGGCGACAAGTTCCTCACGGGCGTAGAGCGCATCCCCGAAGAAGCTGCCGAACGTGCGGTTCAACCGTTGGGGATTTCCCGTGCTGTGCGCCATTTCATGCAGAAGCGTGCCGTAATATTCCGCTCCCTGCGGGAACTGCTCACGCTGCGGGCAAATGATATGGTCGGAAGAGGGCGAATAGTAGGCACTGTCCGAATACTGCACCTTGATAGGGCAATACCAATTTTGCAGACAGACAAGCTCGTCCAACGCCTCGTAAATCATCCCGTCCGAATAGTCTTCGGGCTGCTCTCCCTTTTTCATGCGCTCGTAGCGTTCGGGGTATTTCCCTGCAAAATCGGTCTGGTCGATGTTGAAGACATTGTAATACTTCATCTGCGGGATGACCTTGTAATTTTCCTGCTCGGTTGCGGGCAGCTTGCGGTATTCCTCGTACTTGATTGTCTTTTTCGTCTCCTTGTGTACCACGAACTTGAACCAATAATAGACGGGGAACGAACGTGCGCCCTTGCTGACGCTCAAGTCCTCCTCCTTTGCTTGGTTGAAGGTGAGGAACACGGGCAAAGTGAATTTCATAAACTCGGTGTAGAACAATAACATCAAGACATTGCCGCCGTTATAGAGCGTTCCTCTGATGTTGCGGGGCAAACCTTGTTCAAGGCTCGCTATCCACGGTTTTTGCCAATCCGTTTTCAAGCACTCGATTTTCTTGATTAACAAATCGGTGAACATCGGTGCAATCTTTTCGATGGTGCTGTTCGTTGTTGCCATAACTCACAAATTTTAATCGTTATTACTCTGTTTTCATCGCTTGTCGCCCCAACCAATTTTTTTCCCTTGGCTGATTGGGAAGAACATTGACCATCATTGAAAGCGGAAAAGGTGAATTGCAACCATCTGAAAAAATGGTAAATACTACCCGCCGGGTGGAGATTTGGCATTTTTTGCGGATTTGCTTTCACCTCCGCCTACCTTCGTCAATGTTTTTCCAATCAGCTTAGGGAAAAAATGCCCTGTCAGTCTATTCCAGTCAATGGTAAGTTACTTGCCGGGTGCAGGAAAAAAGAAGCCTTCCGGAGAGCCGGGAACGCCCGTTTCCCAAGACAAGGAGATACGGGCGGGAGAAGTATATGTGAGCACGGTCAGGTTCCGGCTGCCGGACAAACGCCGGGGAACTCTTTCGGGCGGTACGGGGCACGGGAGGTTTCGGCGAACAGCCGAAGCCCCGTGTGACGGCACGGACGGATGTGTTCCGTTTGTCCTTCCGCCCGATGTCCGGCTTCGGCCATGCAGCCTGCCGAAGTGGTCGGAAACGGACGCCGGGACGGGACAGCCCGTGCGCCAAGGTGCAAGTGCAAGACAGTGAAAGCCCTTTCACCCACGTTAGGGATTGCAGGGGAAAGCCCACAGCATAGCGAGGACTTGCAGCGGAAAGCCCGACCCGAAGGGGAACGCCCAAACAACCACCCGAAAAAACTGCTTTTGAGCATACCTTGAAAAAAAGACGACCGAACGCTCCGAAGTTTTGTCCTTATGATATATATTTGTGATTGAGCGAAGATAATAGCGGAAAACGTAGATAATTACATGTCAGTGATTATGAATCAAAAAAAGGAAATATTAGAAAAATTGGCTTTCATAAGACGCCATAAAGAATTTGCATCTTTTGGAGTAAAGGAACAAGAGGTATCTTATAATCCTTGTCTATCTGAAGAAGATATTAAGGAGTTTGAGCATAAACATTGTATAACTCTTCCTGATGATTACAGAACTTTTATTTCTGAAATAGGAAATGGAGGTTTCGGACCGGGATATGGATTATTGCCTCTTGATAAAGCTATTGTTGATTTCAAATTAAGAGACAAACCTAATATTTCCTTGAATGAAAAATTCCCATATCAAGATAGTTGGAATGAAGAATGGATAACCTCCTTTAATTGGAACGAGGGATACCCGGAAACGGAAATTGTTAATGCGTATATTAGTACCGCACATATTGCAGGCTGTCTGCAAATAAGTCATTTCGGACATGGATGTACATTTCTATTGGTGGTGAATGGAAATGAAAAAGGACATATTTGGTTTGATGGACGAGCTGATTATAGTGGACTTGTACCGAAATTGAAAGATGGGCAAAGAATATCATTTATAGAATGGTATGTAACCTTTCTTGATATGGAAATTGAGAACATAAATGAATCACTAACACACAGCACTACCGCTTAAAGCGGAACGCTGTCGGACATTATCTGCCCAATAATATGAACTAAAAAAAGTGATATGGAAACTAAAGCGGAAGTCCTAAAATACATGTTTACAAGAATACAAGAGATGCTTCCTGTAAATGTGGTCAAAGCAAAAAAGAATAAAGACTACTTTACTTACATAGTGGAAAACGATTGTAGTATTGAGTTTTACTTTCAAACAACCCAAGGTGGATATGCCGGTAAAAACACTTTCTGTATGGGTGTATCAGCTAAAATAAAGAATCCATATTTATGTAGTCTTGTATTAGAACCATTAAATAAAAAAGACGCTGGTGGTAACATCATTGTTTGCTTTGATAATAATATTGATTGGTTTAAGCAGCATCTAATGGATATGGATTATTTTTTCGGGAATAAGAGTGACAAGACTCCTAACGTTGAGAGATTCTTAAACGATTTGAAAAAGGATTTTTTTCCGTATATCATACCTTTTGTCAAACAATATACAAAAATTATAGATTTTTACTCAAATTCGGGTCATATTCAACATATATATGCAGATAAACAGTTTAGCTTAGGAGTAATCTGTTCTCTCTTGTGCAACCATGAAGAGTTCATTGAAGAAACTTTGGTTCCATTAGCCAAAGCAAGTGAAGGAGGTTGGATATTTAGAGAATTTTTTAAGTGCACAAACTACGTTACCGATATAGTTGAGCCGATTAAGAAATATGTCGCAGAGAATAATATCCATTTTGAACAATGAGAAGAATAGAATGGGCAGATAAAAGCGGATTAATTGCTCTCGAAATGGTCGGTTATCCACCAAACATTAGCAACCCTGTAAATACAAATTATATGTTCATTGAAAAATTAAATCAATATACAGAAGAACAGATTATCGGATTAAAGCATGAAGATAATAAGTTGCGATTGTTGATAGAAGAACAACCTGACATAGAGAAATTGAAACTTCTAAAAGAAGCTATAATCAATGAAACGACAGAAGTAACATTGGTAATGCGTTCAAATAACAACAATCTGATTGCTTTCTCCTATTTTGAATGTATAAGTGACAATATAATAGGAGTTGAATCGTATAATTACACCGAGAATATTCTGAAAACAATTGAAGGAATTTCAATATTCAGAAATTTGAGGAGTATAGTTATTGATGCACTATATGATAATAAACTCTGTATTGACGAACTTGTTTCATTGGAGAAACTGGAAGAACTCTGTATGAGTTTTTATCCTATAACGAAATATCAATATCCTACATTGAACAAGCTGAACAGACTGAAACGATTAAAAATAAAAGGGTTAGATTCGAACATGTTGTCCTGCTTACCAAACTTGGAAACATTAACTTGTTTTAATTTAAAGGATGGGACACATTTAGGTATTAAGACACCAAATTTAAGAAGCATAGATATATACCGTTCTCCGAAAATATTGAATCTTAATTTTTTATTGGACTTGAAAGAACTAAGATCTATTGGTTTAGACGGACTTAGCAATGTTGAAGAAATGCCGGATTTAAGCAACCTTCATTCTTTAACCGGTATGTCTCTTGCCAATATGAAACGGTTACAAAGTTTTCCTTTATATCACGAGAATTTAAAAAACTTACTCTTGCAATTGCCTTTTGATGTATTGGATAATATAATTCCTGAAAATCTTCCTAACCTCAAGCATATAAGTGTAAATTTGGGAAGTGATAAAAAAAACGGAATGGTATTAGATAGATTCAAGGGTATTTGTGAAGTTGGTATATGGTAAAAAAACAAGATTGCTGACAAACAGGTGAAACATTTAAAGCGGAACGCTGCAAAACATTATAACCAATCATATCATGATAACGCTATATAAACAAATTGAAACAAAAGGTCTATACTACAAGGAAATGTGGTATGAAAATGCCGATAAGGTTCTAATTGAGCATTCTGGAAAAGTTGGATATGTTGGAACTATTGCGAAAACAAGTATGACAGAGAAAGAAGCAGCTATACGTTTACAGGATTTTAGTAATGTATGTGCGAGTGAAGGATATACAAAGTTGTCCGAAAATCAATTATGTACGATAGTAGTTCAATATCTATTGAAAAGCAAGGATGGGAACAAACGGGATAAATGGTTAAAAGACAAAGTTTCAGAGTATCTAAAAGAACATTTGGGCTGGCGAGGTATAGGTGTAGTCGAAAGTTTTGCAATAGATAACGGCAAATTGAATATTTATTGTATAGTCGTGGAGGAAGAACGGGCTGTATCCGCAATCAAATCATGCCTTAAAACATATCGGCTGGATTTGACACATGCGATTATCGCCGCCCGAAACTGGGATGATGAAGGCTTTAGGGTGAAATACTCTTATAAGCCTATTAATGATTTTTCGGTGATATGATTGATTATAACAAACAGCAAACCGACTGAATAAGCGGAAGGTTGCCGAACATTACGACTCTTTTCCGTAACTTCGAAACCTCTAATGAACATGGTTATGAATAGAAACATACTCACCTTTTTAAATGAATATGCGGAAATACCCGATCCGCAATATGCCATCATGTTGCGAGGCGCTTGGGGATGCGGCAAAACGTTTTTCATCCGTCAATGGATGGAGCAACTGAAAAATAACAGAGATGCGGACAAGTTAAAATGGCAGCCCATTTATGTGTCTTTATACGGTTTGACCACTACCCAGCAAATCACAGAACAAATCAACAAGGAAATATCCCCGTGGTTGTACAGCAAGGGAATGAAACTTGCCAAGAATATATTAAAAGCCGCCTCGAAAATCGCTTTGAAATACGACATTGACGGTGACGGCAAGGATGAAGGAAGTGTAACCTGTGACTTGGACTCCATTTTGTTGTTGAAAGAAGAAAATTCCGAAATAAAAGGAAACAAGATTCTGATTTTTGACGACCTTGAAAGATGTGATGTAAAACTGGAAACCTTGTTGGGATACATCAATTACTTTTCGGAACATTGTAAATGCAAGGTCATCATCATTGGCGATGAGAACAAGATTTCCGAAAAAGAGGGCGAAAAATCTAATTTGAAATTCAAGGATTTCAAGGAAAAGACCATCGGGCGCACTTTCGAGATTAAAGTGAATATAGAGGAGACACTCGATTTTTTCATTGGCGAAATATCCGCCAACAACAGAAACCTCTTGTCTGAGAACAAAGAGCTTATAATCAAGATATTCCATGCCTCTAAATTCGATAATTTAAGAGTCCTTCGGCAATGTCTGAACGATTACCACAGGATAATCATGGCTTTGCCGGAACATTATCATGAATCTCCCAAATACAAACTTATCATAACATCACTATTGGCAAATTTTGTCGCCGTTTACTGCGAGTATAAGGGTGGAAATACCGAAATTGCGAGCCTGTTCAACAGCCTGTACAATATGTTCCCAGATAAAGAGAAAAATGAGGAGCGTGAAAAAATCCTCTCCAAATACCATTTTATAGAGATAGGCAAGCGGTTGGATATTTTCAGTGATTTTATCGTCAATGAAATTGTCTGCTATCTGGAAAGCGGGTATTTTGACACAACCTATTTGCAGCAATACTTTGCTGCCGAAGACGCAAGTTTGAATAGTTGGGACTATCTATATGATTATTGGAGACTGGATAACGAAGAATACGAGAAACATTACGAGGAAACGGTACGGTATTACTTTGCGGATAAAAGCGTTGATCTAAAAGAATTGTTTGTCATTATATCTATACTATCGGTTTTATATAGCGACAACCTTATTCACGTATCCGAGGAAGACATCATTGCCCAAGGCAAGCACTCCATAGACAGGCTGATGGAAGGTATCAACGACATGGAGGGTTTGTTGAATTGTAGCTCAAAGGTACATGCGGGTGCAAGAAGGAATCATTCTAATATTGGTTCAGATCGAATTTTGAATGTACTGGTTGCGTATTTTCAAAAACTATTCGAGCAAAGATTTGAGAAATGTCCTAATAAAGTGTCTGCCATGCTGGAAAATCTGACGGATGAAACTTGCGAACGCCTGAATCTGGCATTGAATGATGTAGTCCCGGTCAAACAGCGTCTTTATAGGGATACTTCAATATTCCAAGAGGCTGATGCGGACAAGGTTTCAAAAAGTATTTTGGGATTGTCTAACGAATCACGCAACACCTTTCTGCATTTTTTGCAGTCTCGTTATAAATATACCTCCTATGGCACTGAAATAGAATACTTGAACGAATGCTGCCAATCGGATCTGCCCCAACTAAAATTAATCAATGAGAAATTAAAGACAGAAGCGGCAACCAGAAGATTGATAGAAAAGTATTCCATTGAGAAAATTACAAACCTGATAGACGAAATTACCGCAAAAGTGAAATAGCTATTCCCGTTCATCCTCGAAAGCGATGGTCTGGCAAGGGATATGCCGATGATGAACTTCATTCCGTGTGACGGCACGGACGGACGTGTTCCGTTTGTCCTTCCGCCCCGATGTCCGGCTTCGGCCATGCAGCCTCACGGAGTGGTCGGAAACGGACGCCGGGACGGGACAGCCCGTGCGCCAAGGTTTAAGCGCAAGACAGTGAAAACCCTTTCACCCACGTTAGGGATTGCAGGGGAAAGCCCACAGCATAGCGAGGACTTGCAGCGGAAAGCCCGACCCGAAGGGGAACGCCCAAACAACCGCCCGCAAAAACTGCTTTTGAGCATACCTTGAAAAAAGGAAGACCGAATATTCCGAAGTTTCGCCCTTATGATATATATTTGTAATTGAGCGAAGATAATAGCGGAAAACGTAGATAATTACATGTTAACGGACTGAAATATGAATTATTACCGTGTACATTCAAGAGATAATGATACTTGTTTCTATTATGACAAGGACGAACAAGTACAGTTGGAATATTGTCCGACTTGTGGACTGCTCACTAATCGGGAAAAAGCAAGAGAACAAAGTATCGCAATTTATCGTAAAAAAGGAAAATATTTAATGTCGGATACATGGGATGGAGAAACGATTGTATCAGAGCGTTTCGTTGAAATATATAATAAATACAATCTTAAAGGGCTTGATTTTATCCCATTACCTAAAAGTCCGCATTATTTTCTATTACGCTGTAATAATATAGTCAGATATGACTATGATTATAATACCAATCTTTACATGAAAGACAAATGTCCAACTTGTAATCAATGGTATGAAATATGTCCTCAAGGTATCTTAAACATAAGAATGGAGGATGAAGCTATTATGGAAGCTGACACATTCTATGTCAGTGATATAATAATAGGAGAAAAAGTTGCCCGACGCAGAATATTGTATGCGACAGACAATATACCATCTTATTTTAAGATAGAAAAAGGAAGAATATTTTTTAATAAGATAGAAAGAGTCCGTTAACAAACAGCAAACCGACTGAATAAGCGGAACGCTGCCAAACATTAGCATCATATAAAATTGAAATTATGAAAGAATTAGAATTAAGAAAACCATATCGTTTACAAGAAATTATCGAAATAGTTTCTAAAAATATAGCTAATAATGGCTTCACTGACTCTAACTATTGCTTATACTCCAATGAGGGTACAGCCCAATTGAATCAATTATGCTATTTGGAACTATATCCTACGATAGATGATAATGATGAGGAAGTATATCCAGATTTTGTAAGAGATAAGTCTTTGGATTTATTTTATTACGGGCAACAATTTGAAGATGTATTGATGTCCGTATTTGATCAAAAAGAAACTGCATCAATTAATGACTATATTGATGCGTTGAACTATTATATGGAAAATGATACGTTTATGGATTTCTGATGATGCTAACAAACAGCAAACCGACTGAATAAGCGGAACGCTGCCAAACATTATCAGTCATTAAAACCAGTAGAACATGGGAAAGCAATTTGAATTCTATTCGCATAAAAATGATGATGAGATGATTGCAAATACGCTTAGAAGTGTATTTGGAGAGTTGTTGTGTGTCCCACATTATAAAGGAGATTTATCTCCTTTTGACATTTGTGCTAATGACCGGAAGATGTATTTGACCGGAAAATCTTTCCAACAATATATATCATATTATACACATGAATATTATGATGGAACAACAGCTGAAGTATTGGACTATGTGAAAAGTCCAGTTTTAGAATATAGAGTTCCTTTTCAAAGGGAAGATATGGCATACATTGCTGGACGTTTTTATTGCTGTTCTGATAATAATGATTTTTCTCAAATGGTTTCCAAGTTTTTTCGTAAAATCAAAAAGAAATTTCTATACGTGAAATTTTGGAAGTGCTATATATCAAACAGCATAGATGTGGAAGCATCTCAATTCTTTATACCGAATAGAATAATTACTATAAATAAAGAAGATTTGAAATAAAAGTGACTGATAACAAGCACCTGTGCCACCTCACGGCGGCAAGCTGCAAACCATTATCTATTTAATAATAAGCATAAAACTATGAGATTCTTAAAAATTATGGGAATATTTACTTCTATCTTAAGTTTATTGAGTTGCGGGCATGGGAATAAACGAGTGACGCAAAACGACGGTATAAACTCCAATATCCCGGTTGCTGCCCGGATTACGATAGACAAACTGCCGGATGTATTGAGAAACGTGCAGGCAGGAAATACTGATTATGATTTTATAGGTATTTGTTCCAATGGTGTGGACTGCATCTACTTTGTGCTGGAGAACGGAAAATTTTACATAGATTTTGAAGCTATGGGTAAAGAGCAGCTTCCCTACATAGATACCTTGAAACAGTTCGCAAAGGAACATAATTATCCTATTGTCGAAACAACCTATAACAATACTCCGGTCGATTACGAACATCTGAAATACGCTCCCGTCCTTAGCCTGAAAGTCAATGCGGACATAGACAGTATCGTAAAGGTCGGAAGCCAGATTGAGCAGACCATTTTCAGGAACAATGAGCGAACCGTTTACGAAATAGTGCCTTGATTTTGCCAATAAAGACATTAAGATTTAGATAACAAACAGCACTACCGCTTAAAGCGAAACGCTGCCAAGCATTACCGATAAGAAATAAAATGAAAGATATAATTGAGTTATTACAAAAAGAACGAATAAAAACTGTTGATGCCCTGAAGCATGGCAATCAGCAGGAACTTTCCTATCTTCAACAAATAGATAAGGCTTTAGGATGGTTGAAACGGATTGAAGAAAAAGGATTGGAAGATGTTGGATGTTATGACATACATAGTCTGCCGGATTTACCTCAAGAAAACTCCGGTCTATACTCCTTTTATCATATAATGATGGATTATGAAAGTCCCAACATTGAAGATTGGAAGGAATATAGACCAAACGGTCAGTCTTTGCTATTAAGTTTTGATGATATTGTAATGACTCGAAAAAGCAGATAACAAACAGCATCACTACTAAAAGCGGGAACGCTGTCGAACATATTACCGATTAACAATGACAATATGAAATGGTATAAAGTATATTTGAATGGAGAAAACCAAATTTGGAAGAAATGTATCACATATTCATGGGAATTTATGCATGAAAATGAAGAAATTAATTTTCAAGAAATTATAGGTTCATCTTCAAAGAAAGAGTGCCAGATAAAAGCCCTTGTCAAAGGTAAAGGGCTAACGGCTAAAAGTATATCTGATTTTGAGCAAATAAGGATGCCAGAATTTGCTGAAGTTAGCCATTTGTTTCTTATTAGAGAAGATGTCTTGAATATAAATGATTTATCTTCTATAAATGGCATTTCTTTTAAAAGAGTTTCAGTGCATGGAGATTTCCCGTTCAATTATATGGTACTTATTTTTAACGAAGTTGTTGATTGTATTGATAATATCCATTCTAAAATAGAAGAATTTGATTGTTTGAGTACTCTCGTATTAGATGAATCTAAAATACCTCAATCTGTCGATGGATTCTTTTTAAAAGGTTGGAATAAATATGGCTTTTATAAAAGCATTGTCAATGAGAATATGAAAATGCGATTACTTCATTTGTATAAAGCAAATGAATTTTTGAGATTTAAAGAAGTACAAACAAATCGTATAACAATAACAAACGGATAAATATTTAAAGAAGAGATTATTCGCCGGAAATTGTACATCTAATAATAAAGGATAGTAATGAAAAAGTTATTTGATGCGATAAATAAAGGAGATTTCGATACAGTTAAGCAAGTGATAGAAAAAAATCCTGTTCTTATCAATAGCATAGAAAAAGGATGGCGCAAAAGGGATGAAGGTTTGTGCCCTTTACGCATAGCAATCAAGAATTGTCACTATGATATTGTCTGTTTCTTAATAGATGCGGGTGCGAATGTAAATGACTATACTCCCAAAGATGATATGTATATAAGTCACCAAGCTGTCTATACCGCTGTTACACATTGCATACCCAAATATGGGTTACAATGCGGTACACACGAAGATTCTTTAAAAATATTGAAGTCTCTTATTGAACATCGGATGGACATCAACCTTACAGATAACAATGGAGTTAATAGTTTCTTTCATGGAGTAAATCTCTCTCACTCAATGATACATTCGACATCGGATATGTTTGAATCCGATCTGCCTGATACTCTAATTTGGAATCCGGAATTTGATGTAAATATAGCTTATCAAAGATTCAAAGAAGTATTCACACTCCTTTTGGAGCATGGTGCCAATACTGATATCCCTGATTATTGGAAAGAGCAGTCTGCATCTTGGGAGGGGTTTAATGCAAAAATCAAATGGGCTAAGAATTTATTAAATCTATGCAATAGAGAAAAGTAGGATGTACGATATGATTGGATATGAAAATGAAGATGATTATCACATTCATCTTGATGGGCTTTATGATATAAATGAGGAAAACAAGGTATTTACAATAAATAAAAGTAAATAGTAGGCGGTTTAATAGCAAACTGGCTGAATAAGCGGAGCACTATCAAACATTACCCATGCAATATATTTAGAATGAAGAAACGGGAATATAAGGAGCAAGAACGACAACGGCATTATTATTTCTTCGACTATCTGTTCTGGTTGGGAGAAATGGCACAATGGCATTATAAGGGTGAGCCAAGACGCCCCGACGGGGAGTCCATGCTGATGCTTTGCATCATGATATTTATCTATGAGCCGATATTCCTTACAACCGCTCATTTTCTTTACGGTTCCCCGGCATTTGGGTGGTTTACAGTCGCCATGATAGTTGGAATCGTCGTAGTCCATCACTGTGTTTCGCGCGGCTGGATATACCCGTTTTCACGAAGGCAAGCGGTCATGCAGCACTATGAAGGACGCAGGTTCAGCCCCTTCAGATGTTACTTCTTCCTGTTCTCCCTCGTCTTTCTGATTATTGCCGAAATTAACCTGTTGCCAAGCACACTGATGCGGATAGACGGGCGCAAGGCGGAGCCGGTGGAGAACACACGGACGGAAGTTCCACAAAGGTGGAGGGATTACCTTGCGCTGCATATCACGGTAGGAGCCCGTCAGGAAGTACCCAGCGAAGCCTTGCTATATCTGATCAATCAGGACGGTCGCACCTCCCGCTACGGGCAACCGGTCTATGTCATGCAGGTAAGGGCAACAGAGGGAGATATGGGCGGAGAGTTTCGTGCAGGGTTGCTGAACCACGCCACCTTTGAGGAAATCCAAGACGGCAGACGGAAGTTTGTCGAATGCACATGGGTCAAGGGATATACGCCGGACAGCATAAGGGTACTGCTGACCGGGTGGTACGAAGTGAATAACGCCGGACTTTGTCCGGTGGACTCTCTGGAATGGACAGAAGATACGGAATTTTGAATAATCAGCAACATACCCAATAAATAGAATGAAGAAATCTGTCATAACATTGTTTTTAGCGGTTGTATCCGGAGATCCACCCATGTCGCCGTGCGCCAAGGTGTAAGCGCAAGATAGTGAAAGCCCTTTCACCCACGTTAGGGATTGCAGGGGAAAGCCCACAGCATAGCGAGGACTTGCAGCGGAAAGCCCGACCCGAAGGGGAACGCCCAAACAACCGCCCGCAAAAACTGCTTTTGAGCATACCTTGAAAAAAGGAAGACCGAATATTCCGAAGTTTCGTCCTTATGGTATATATTTGTAATTGAACGGAAAAAATAGCTGCATATCAAGGCTTGAAGCGAAGATTACAGCGAAAAAGCAAATCACTACCTATTTTTGAAAAGAATTGCATTTATGGAAAAATACAAAGTAGATTATAGTGAGTTTTCTTATTTTAAAGGCATAACGATAGATTTTGATTCTTTAGAAGAAGGTCTTGATTATGCCCAAAGACATAATATCAAAGATGTTTTAGTCCGCTCTGAAAAGAATGATATAAAAAGAGTTGTAAACTTTGATTTTCTAAATGGGCGGGATTTTATACAAACATTTCATTGGATCGTTTCTCTTTCTAAAAGGTCGAACATTACTGGATTATATCATCTTTCAAAACTGAAAGATTTCCGTTGGGGAGTAGATAATAATTTTGACTTGGATTTATCTCTTTTTCCAGTATTAGAGAAAGTCAATATCAGTTATGATGCAAAAATCAGTGGTTGGGAAATGCTGCATCAATTAAATTGGCTTCAGCTAAGCAAAGTTAGGACAGACAACCTTTCATTTTTAGAAAAGACCATTAGTTTACAGTATTTGCGTATTATCGGAGGTTCATTTACTTCGATCGAAGGTTTGGAAAAGTGTGTCAATCTAAAAACTCTTTTTCTACAAAGGTGTACGGCTCTCACAAACCTAAAACCAACAATCGCAAATTTGTATAATTTAGAGAGATTGAATTTAGAAACATGCCGAAAAGTCAGTGTAGAAGAACTCAAAGGCATTGCTGTCAGATATATATCAGTAATTTGAAAAACATTGGGAGCAAAAATGAAAATACCCATCACAATTTTGCTTTTAGCAAGCCTGTTTGCCGCAAGCTGCGGAGAGCCGCCCATGCCGCCGAGCGACGAGAAAATGATACGCCACTTCGCCACGCACGAGGCGGCGTTCCGCAAGGTGTATGAAATCATGTCAGAGAGTTCAGAAGGCAGTTTCCACTATCCGCCGCTTTCTCCGGAAGAGGTCATTATACTTGATTCAACAGAGCAAAGCGATACATCCCATGAAACGAATGACGAAGAAGACCTCCCGGTATATGGGCTGCTGAAGCCAGACCGAATACAGCTCGATTCCTTGTTGTCAGAGATTGGATGCGGTCTTGTCCTTGTTGACCGCAGGGAATGGGAAACGGCGGATTCGGTATACGTGAGCCTCGTTATGCCGTACTATTCCCACGGCATCGTGGATGCGGGAACATCCAAGAGTTTCGTTTACGACCCCGGATTGAGAAGCCGCCGGAACATCCGTATCACCGAACACGGCGACCTGAACGAGATCTACCGCAGGACATACAACGACACCACGCTGTACAAGCCCGTCAAGGGAGACTGGTACATCGAGTTAGACCATTCACGATAACCTGAAATGATAAACGCATGAGAGCTTTCTCGCCTTATTCCTTCCGCCCGTCCTCGAAGGCAATGGTCTTGGCAAGGAACATGCCGATGACGAACTTTGCCCCGTACCTGATCAGCTTGCGCCGCAACGCTATGAAAGTAGCCCCGGTAGTAAGCACGTCATCATTATGTTGTGTACAACATAATGATGAATATGTTGTGTAGAAAATTATGTTGGCTATTAATCGCATTTTCTTTATAATTATATAGTTATGCAAATATTAGCCAACATAAATTTCAAAGCTTTTTGAGAAAACTCATCAATTCTTCATCATTTTTCCAGTCTGATTTTGATTCATCTTTCGACAAGGTACTAATCTCACATTCTTTAAGTGCCTTGGATTTCATCTCCATATTGACTTCTGCATAAATATTTGTTGTTTCAACAGATGTATGTCCAAGCCATACTCTGATTGTATTAATATCTACTCCCGCTTGTAACAAATGTGAGGCTGTAGTGTGCCGTATCACATGTGGAGATATTTTTTTCTCCTTAAGTTTTGGGTATTTTTTTGAGGCGATATTGACCACTCTGTCTATCATTTCAAATACCCCAAAACGAGTAAGTGGATTTCCATACCGATTAAGAAAAACATGCTCATTTTCTGACCTGTTTTCTATCAATCTCTTTAATTCGGTAGTAGTACTATTCCATAAAGGACAACGGCGAGTCTTATTCCCTTTTCCGCAAATTGTAGCCATCGCCATACTTGTTTGGATTCGTGGTAATGACAAGTCCTTGATTAAGAGATTACATACCTCACTCGCTCTTGCCCCGCTATTATACAGGAACAATAATAAGGCATAATCCTTTCTTCCCTGTATGCTTTTTTTGTTCGGTGCATTGAGTAACACATTCATTTCTTCTTTTTCAAGATAGGTGATTAATGATCTGACTTTCTTTTTAGGAGGAACAGTATGAACCATACGGCTCCATTCGACCTGCTCCGGACATTTAGAGGCAATAAATTGAGCCAATGAATGTATTGCGGCAAGTCTTTGGTTTCTAGTGGAAACTGAACATTTCCGTTGCTCTTCTATTGATTTTAAAAATTTCTCAACTAATGTAGGAGTTATATCCTCTAACCTGATTTGTTCCATTCTCTTTTTAGTAGAATCTTTGATAAAGATTAAGAACATGCTCAAACTGTCCCTATAACTTCTAACGGTATTGATGGAATAATTCTTAATTGTTATCAGATATTCAGTAAGAAAAGGACGTATCCAAAAACCTAAAAATGATTGATTATTCTTCATGCTCTATATTCAGTTTTATATATTCTTCAAATTTTTTATTCGCCTCGCAAAACAATTCTTCTGTCATGGTGAGATAAACTTGTGTATGAACCAAACGGTCATGTCCGAGAAATGTAGAAAGAAACGGAAGTAAATCATTCACGTTCCGTCCTTCCTTATACCATGCTGTCAACCGGTGAACCGTAAAAGTACCACGGAGGTCATGTATTCTTGGTTGGTGAAAACTCTTATCTGTCCTTTTAATATCCGCTAAATTCCTTACTTTCTTAAAGAAATATCTCATGCGGGCAACTGTTTCCGGTTTTCCGTCCTTTTTATAAAATAGGGGTGCTTCCCCATGTTCTGGCATTGACACTGACTTTCTCCATTTTAAATATTCTTGCAAGAAAATCTTAACCTGATGGTTAAATGGAACTCTCCGTGATTTATAAAATTTGGACTCATTGA
Organism: Parabacteroides sp. AF39-10AC; assembly: GCF_003635405.1. NCBI lineage: Bacteria > Pseudomonadati > Bacteroidota > Bacteroidia > Bacteroidales > Tannerellaceae > Parabacteroides > Parabacteroides sp. AF39-10AC. The sequence goes on from NZ_QTLP01000006.1 coordinate 43,313, forward strand.
TTAATACAAAATTTTGCTCAAAATCCAAATCTTTTAATTTTAGAGAAATAGTTTCTCTTGAACGTAATCCAAGCACGTAAGTTAATTTTAAAAACACGGATAAACATTTACCATAGAGTGTGCAGTTTTTACTTTCACAACACGGCAAATTCTCAGCGATGTGGAATACTCGTTTGAGTTCTTCATTAGTATAAACATAAGGCAAGCTATGTTCCCCTCGTTTGGGTGGATGTTCAGGTAATGGAATCGTTGAAATTAATAATCTCGGATATGCCCATTGAAAAAGTCCTTTTAAAACGGAAAATTTATTGAACCAACCAGAAGTGACAGTTTTTTTACCTCCTCTATACAAATAGTCCATATTCATGGCTTCTGTAATTTTCGCAAAATCAAAATCTTTGCCTATGTAATTATAATATTGTCGTAATATATAAGCGGATGTGGTATATTTTTCCCCAAGAGAACGTCTGTAAACAATGTATCGTTCTATTACATCATATGTTTTCATAGCAACCCCTCCCAGTTCATATCCGCAACTTTACTTAAGTTGTTCATATCTACTTTTGCATATATTCTTGTTGTTTCCAGCATCTTATGTCCAAGCAGGTCTGCAACTTCTTTAAACGTGTGTCCCGTGTTTATTAGATGTGTCGCACAACCGTAACGTAAGCTATGTGCCCCGTAATGCCTCAATTGTAAATCTTGCGATTTCAATTGAGCACTAAGAAAACGATATATGGCTCCCCCAGTCAATGGATTATAAGGGGCTTTTAAGGCTAAAAAGACATAATCGGACTTTATTTCATTATTCCTCACGAACCGTAAATATTTAACAATGGCATTGCCTACAATTGCAAATAACGGCAGTTTCTGTGGTATGCTATTTTTAGAACGCCGCAAATAAAACTCTTCATTCTCCCAATCAATATCAGCCAAACGTAAACCAGTTACCTCACTGCTTCTAAGACCATATACTGCAAGTAGCAGAAACATCGCTCTGTTTCTTATATCTGTAGGATTATCTGTATCAACGCTTTGTATCAGTATTCGGACATTGTCCCAAGGAACAGGATAAGGTAATGTTTCACAGTGATACATTCTCGGAGCTTTTATAAATGAACTGATTCCTGTCTTGCACCATTTATTCTCTTCACAGAAACGTAAATATACCCTAATAACTGAAGATAACGGATATATGGTTCGTCTGGAAACCCCATTACTACTTAAATATTCAAAATATTCATCAATCGTTTCCGGCTTTAAATTTTCCAACACTTCATCTTTTCCGGTAATAAACCTCATAAAGTGAACAAGTTGTTTTTTGTGCAGATGTATTGTTTTTTTCGATAGTCCCCTGTCATGCATAGAATTGAGATAGCACCATAACTTATCCATGTCATGGATATCAAGAAGAGTATTGTCGTATATCAATAAATCTAAATATGACAACCAATCCTTTGCAACCCGTAAAAACATTATAAAAGCGTAATTGGGAGATTTACCTTTTTCTATGGCATAACGATTGGCGGCGGTTGTCACTTCTGCAAATGTGACAACCCGTAAAGGCAATAATTGTAGATAATCCTGTACAGACAACAGAATAGGAATTATTTCTGCGAGTGTATTGAGGGATGTACCTCGCTTAAATTTATATAGAAGATAATTCTCTCTTTCATCCAAATTAGGAGCTGATAAGTATTTTACACGAAAGTGAGGACGGCGCAAGTATTTATTGATTATAAGTGAGGTGTCATCATAGCAAGGATCTAATTTATGTATATTCCTTAAAAACGGTAACGAATATTCTAATAAACAATACGAACGGATTTTACTTATTTGATGGCTGTCAGGATGTGCTAATTTCCAAATAGCATGTATCGGTACATAATCTTTGTAATCAGAAGCCATTGTTGCAATTGGAAGTAATACATAAGCAATAAAGCGAATTGTATTGCTAGATTGTACACCAGATGCAATTTTCTCATCAATAAAATTTATTCTCTCTTTTAGAAAAGGGGCGCTTAACTGCTTATTTAAGCTGCTCTTTGTTTTGAAATAATCTTCAAATTTCATATTCTAATCTATTTAAATTATCTCTCTAAGATAAAAAAACAGATTAGATTATGTTGTGTATGATTTATAGAATATATTAAATGACAATGATTTCTGCTACTATGAAAACATAATTTTCTACACAACATATTCGTCCACAAGCAAGACGCACTTCCCCCTGAACCGTTCGGGATGGAACTCCAGATTGGCGGTGCGGTCTCCGTTCCCGTGCGTGCCCTTGTATTGCGCCCGGTCATAAGCGACGGTTATCGCCCCGTACCCGTCGGCTACTCCCATATCCGCCGAGAGCTTGCGGCAGAACGCCTCGTACCGGGTGCGGTGCTTCTCCCGTGTGGATGCCGGGACGGGAACCAGCACGGCACGGTGCCTGTTCTCCTGAACCGCCCGGATGCGGCTGGCGGCGATGGAGAAGAGCTTGACGAAAAGGTCGGTCTGCTCGCCGCTCTTGAAACGCCAGACGGCGTTCGACACCTTCTTCCCCTCGAAGGTGATCTTGTCGTTCCGCCGGACGGGGCAATAGTCATAAAGGTACAAACACAAGCTGCCGTCCAAGCGGAAGAATCCCTGAAAGCGGTTGTCGAGCGGAAAGAACGCCTTGCGGAAGTCATTGAAGAAAGTGAAGACAAGGATATTGTTCCAGAAACGTGCCTCGTCCTCGCTGCCGGAATCGAGCCTGTACATGAAGCCCGCCAAGTTCCCGCTCTCGTACAAGCCCATGCCGATGGTCAGGCGGCTGTTGAAGTCGGTCTGGCTGACGATGTACCAGCCGCACCGGGCGAAATGCTCCTCGTAGCCGGAACGGGTCTCCAAAAGGAAATAGAACTTGCCGTCGTCCTCGAAACGGATGACGTACTCGCAACGCAGGCGGCGTGCGATCTTGCCCAAGATGCGGCTCTCCTCCTCGATGACCGCAGGAGTGGCAAGGAAGGTGTATTGAGCGATAAAGACAGCCTCTTCCATAGTGATGATGTTTGGTCGGTTACAAATATGCGAAATGTCCGGCACACGGCAAGCGGAAAGGGCGGGAAATATGCGGAAGGGCGTGCGGATATGTAGAGCTTCTCCCTGCTTTTCACCGCCCGGAACGTGACAAGGCTACAAACGTGAAGCAAAACGAGGACAAGCGGTACGGTTTTGATACACGGACATATACAGACCGGTATATTTGCAGGGAAGTATAACCATAAAAACGTATCGGGACAATGGAAATAGTAAGCATCGAGAGAAAGACCTTCGAGGAGATGAAGGAACGGTTCGGCAGCTTCTCGCAGCACGTGAGGGAGCTTTGCGCCCGCTACCGCCCGCCCGAAAAGATGAACTGGATGGACGGGGCGGACGTGTGCGAGAAACTGGGCATCAGCAAGCGGACATTGCAGACCTACCGTGACCGGGGGCTGCTGCCGTACAGCCAGATCAACCACAAGATTTACTACCGGACGGAGGACGTGGAGGCGTTCGTGGAAGCCATGAGCCGGGAAATGACGGAGGACGAGTGAGATGGAAGTGATCACAAGGGACACGGAGGAGGTACGGGCGTACTTCGAGGCGTTGGAAGAGGGCATGAGGTACCTCGACACGGTAACGGCGCACTTCCGCCCGGCGATGAACGGCGAGGTCTATCTCACGGGCGAGGACGTGTGCAGGCTGCTGCACATCACGCCGAGGACGTTGCAGGACTACCGCACGCAACGGCTGATCCCGTACATATCGCTGCCGGGCAAGACGCTCTACCGCCAGTCGGATCTGCTGCGTATGCTGGAGGAGAACTACGTGGACATGCGCCCAAAGCGCAAACGGGGGAAAAGTCCAACATAAACGCACGGGGGTGTGCATCGGGAAATGCAGCGAAAGCAGGGACACCGCATCGGAAGTTCCTGCCTTTGCCGCATTCTGCACCGGGGGAAGGCGTCAAGCCGTTTCCCGGAGGGAGCGGCGCACCCGCTTTCCGTCCTGTCTCCTGTCCTTCTTCTCCAGCACGCTCCGCTGCATGGCGGCGAGGTTGCCGGAGATCGCCCGGAAATCGGAGCTTACCATCCTGTTGGTCACCTCGGCGTAGATCTGGGTCGTGGAAATGTGCTTGTGCCCGAGTATCTTGGAGAGCGCCTCGATGGTGCCGCCGTTGCAGAGATAGACGGTCGTGGCGAAGGTGTGGCGGCTTAGGTGGAAGCCGATCTCCTTGTGGATGCCGCAGGCTTTGGCTATCTGTTTGAGATGCCTGTTGCACACGCTGTTGCTGGGCATGGGAAAGACAAGGTCGCCTCCGGCAAGCCCTCTGTAACGTTCTATCAGCTCCTTGGCAATCTCCATGAGGGGGACGTTGCTCGACACACGGGTCTTGGTGCGCCGGGTGATGATCCATTCCTCGCCGTCGAAGTCCATGCGCTGTATCTTGTCATGGGTGAGCGTCTTTATGTCAATGTAGCTAAGCCCGGTGAAACACCCGAAGAGGAACATGTCCCGCACGAGGCTGGTCTGTTTCTTGACGAACACGGCGTTAGCCAAGGTGCGCAGCTCCTCTTCCGTGAGATAGCCCCGGTCGGTCTCCTGCATCTCAAGGCTGTACTCGCCGAAGGGGTCGGTGCGGACGATGCCCCGCCGCCACGCCTTGTCGGTCAGGCTGAGCAGGGGCATGGTGTATATCCAGAGGGTGTTGGCGCTCAATCCCTTCTCCACCCGCAGGTACTTGTCGAAATCGGCGATGATCTCCTTGGTCAGCTCCTTGTAAGCCATGTCGGTGCGCTTCTTCTTCTCCCAAAGGAAGGTCTTGAAATGGTTGTAAACAGCCAGATACTTGTTGTAGGTGGACTTGGCTCGCTGCCCTTTCTCGACCATCGCCTCAAACTCCCGGTTCATGTTCCCGAAGTCTTTGAGGATGCAGTTCTCCATCACGCCGACACCGAGGAAGGCGTTGCGCAGCTTCTCGGCTGTGACGAAATCCTCTTCCCGGAGGATGCGGTGGTAGTGGTTGGTGAGCCGGGCGGAGACCTCCTTCAGTTGCCCGTTTATCTCGTTTGCCTCTGCGGACTTGCCTTTCGCCTTGCCGTTCTCCCAGAGGTCGGGAGTGACGAACAGCTTGGTTCCCACCGCCTTGTCATCCCCGTCAACGGAGATTTTCACCATGATGGGGGCTTTCCCGTCCCGGTTTCTCACTGCGGATCTCTTGATGTAGAACGAGGTCGCAAACGTACTTCTCTTTGTTTCCATAACTCTAAAATTTTCGTTTCTAAAGGTAGTTACTTATTTCTTACCAAGAGCTATGCAAAACAAGGCAAATCGATGAAACAGAACTTGTTATGCTGTATATACCCCGTTTCGGAACCGGTAGCTGTTTAGTAGCCGAACTTTGTCCGAAAGGGGTGTTTTCAGGCATTTTATGCCGAAGCCTGCTTCAACCCGCTCTGCATACAAGATGCTGACCTGCATTTATTTATGTAGAACTTTGCTTTTCTTTGCGCCTTATGCCGATTTTTGAGTAAAAAATACGGTAGAATACGTAAGTAAAAAGAGGAAACCGGTCGTATATATTATAAATGAAACAGAAAATGGAATCTAATAATTCGATAGAAGAACTGATCATACGCTATTTGCAGAACGAGATTCAAGAGGATGAACTTCGGGTGTTGGATGCTTGGATTCATGAGAGTGACGCTAATAAAGCCCACTTCTTTGAGCTTAAGGGGCTTTTTGACACTCGGAAAGAAGTGGCGTTCTTGAACCATTATTCCGTGGAGCGTAGTTGGGAGCGAATGGCTGGAAAGCTGGATGCGATCTCTGGCGTATCTGTGAAATCCAAGGTCCTTGGCAAACAGTTCTGGCTTTCATTCTTGAGATATGCGGCGATTATCGTAATCGCTATGGGAGTAGGTGTGGGTATGAATCAATGGATAAGCAATCGTTTATATGCCGGCGATATGGAATATAACGAGATCGTAGTGGAAAAAGGCGGACGTGCGAACACGCTATTGCTATCCGACGGCAGTAAGATCATACTCAATGCCTCCACCCGTTTTAAATACCCCACCTCTTTTAATGGAGATGAGCGTGTGGTTCATCTGGAGGGTGAGGCCTATTTCGAGGTTGCGAAGAATCATTCGAAACCTTTCATCGTAAAACTAAAGAACCAACAAATCACGGTACTCGGAACCTCATTCAATATACAGGCTTTCAACGATGATCGCTTTAGCGTCACCACCTTATTAAGTGGTAGTATCCTGTTGGAATCTTTTGACGCTCAAGGACGGAAAATGAGTAGCATGAAGCTAAAGCCGAATCAACAAGCCCGGTCGGATAACCGGACCGGCTCTATTTTCTTGTCAGAGACAGATGCCTCGATCTCGAACGCTTGGGTAGGAGGGAAATATCGTTTCAAGGATGAGACCTTAGTCTCTATCGTAAAACGTCTGGAGAATTACTATGGGGTAAATATCCGCTTGGCGCATGACAGTCTGCGGAACATCCGCTACACGGGAACCTTCTCTTTGGATCAAGGTATACAAGAGGTGTTGGATATTATTAACTCGGAGAAACAATTCACTTTCATGAAAGACGGAAAAGATATTCTGATATCGGCGAGAAGCAAATAACAAAATAATAGATGTATAACCTTAAACATTGGAATTGCCTATGACAAATACTTGATCACAAAAAAAGAATCGGGACTGACACCACTCACCCCCGATCCTTATTCGTTTTTAATTTATGAATCACCTTTCTCGCCAGTCCGCTGAAACCGTGCGATCGAGGTAAGTCCTTAATAAAAAAACATTTACAAATTTATGGAAAAAGTTTGGAATAGTGATGATCTATTACCTAAAAAATTTAAATCAATCATGAAGATCACATTGCTTTTTTTAATACTGGGTATATTGCATGTCTCGGCGGATACCTATGCGCAAAAAGCTCAAGTTACGGTAGAAGTAAAGAGCGGGACGTTCTATGATGTCGTCTCGGAGATTGAGAAACAGACCGAGTTCATGTTTTTCTATAAGAGCGAGGATATCGATAATAGTAAGCAGGTGGATATACAGGTGAAGAATCGCCAAGTTACCGACGTGTTGAATGAGTTGTTGAAAAACACGAACTTGACCTACCGCATATCAGGTAAGCACATCACGATCTTGAAGAAAGACGCCGTACAGCAACAAAAGAAAAAGATCTCCGGTACCGTTACGGATCCGGATGGCATACCGGTTATCGGGGCCAATGTCGTGATTAAGGGTACGACGGTCGGTACCGTTACGGATCTGGATGGAAAGTTTAGCTTGGATGCGGCTAATAACGATATCCTGTCATTTTCCTATATCGGCTATGCGGAGCAAGAGATCGAGGTCGGGAATCGTACACTGTTTAACGTGAAGTTGGCCGAGGATTATAAAGCGCTTGAAGAGGTCGTTGTCGTTGGATATGGTACGATGTTGAAACGAAACTTGTCAACTTCAGTGGGTTCCGTAGACTCGGAGAAGTTATTGGAGCGTCCGAATGCCACGAACGTATTCCAAGGATTGGCCGGAAAGGTAGCGGGTGTTAATATCGCTTTGAATTCTGGTGCGCCGGGTGGTAGCCCTGCGATAAAAATCCGTGGTATCGGTTCTTTGAATTCTTCCAATACACCGCTATATGTGGTCGATGGTGTGGTTGGCGTGGATCCGGACCAGATTGATCCGAATATAGTTCAGTCTATCGATATCTTGAAAGACGCTACTTCCTCTTCTATTTATGGTGCGAGAGGTGCGAATGGTGTTGTGGTGATAACAACGAAGGAAGGTAAGAAAAATACAACGAATATCTCGTATAATACCGTTTTGTCTGCCGGAACGTTAGCTCGTAAAGTCGATGTCTTAAATGCGGAAGAGGCTTTGGATGTATTCAAGCGTGCTTATGAGGCTCAACCGGGACGTATCGCTCCCCATCTGGATCCGAGCAATATGTTTACGCATAAGAATGACCTGTTCAATCCGGACGGGACTCCGAAATATGATACGGACTGGCAGGATGCCGTGACCCGTACGGCTTTTTCTCATCAGCATTCACTTAGTTTCTCCGGAGGAAGCGATAAGCTGACCGCTGTGGCGAATGTAAGTTATAAAGATAATCAGGGTATTATGTTGGAGACTTATAAACGTCAGTTGAATGCGTTTATCAATGTAGGATGGGATTTGAAAGAATGGTTCCATTTACAGGCCATGTTGAATGTTGGATCTAGTAATGCCCGAAACTCGGAGAATGCGATCTCTCGGTATACATTGGAAGCATTACCGTTCCTTCCGGTTCAATATGAGGATGGTACCTATTCCCGTAAAGGAGATTATCCAGGTGCGGAAGATACGGAGAATCCCGTGAGGATTTTAAAGGAACGTAAGAATATCGATAAGAATCAGTACACGTTGGCTAACGTGATTGGTACGTTTAAGATTACCTCTTGGTTAAAGTTAACGACTAGCTTCAGCCGCCAGGATGGTTCTTATATCAATTCATCTTATAACCCGAGTACCTTATTCGGCTATGGAGATACTCAAAAGGGTAAAGCGGAGAAAGCACATCGAAATACGATGTCGTGGACGAATGAGGACTACTTGACTTTTGATAAAAGCTGGAATAAGCATAACTTGAATGTCGTAGCGGGAGCCAGTTGGTATTACTCAAAAACAGAGAAAAGCGAGCTAGGGGCCGAGAATTTCTTCGATGATTATTTTGAGTACAATAATATGGGAGTCGGTACCGTACGTTCTAAGGTTGGCTCAGACTATACGGATAATAAGATGAATTCTTACTATGCCCGTATCAACTATAATTTTGACAATCGTTACTTATTGGGCGCTTCTTTCCGTGAGGATGGTTCTTCTCGTTTTGGCTTGAATAACCAATATGGTTTCTTTCCTTCATTCTCGGCCGCTTGGCGTGTATCCAATGAGAATTTCTTCGAGAACGCGAAAAAGGTGATTGATGATATGAAAGTCCGTTTGAGCTACGGTACGGTGGGTAACGCGGAAATCGGTGATTATGCGTCTATGGCACGTTATGAGAATAAACGCCTTCCTTTTGGCAAGGATATGGCGACGATCGTTACGTTGAAAAGTATGGCAAATCCGGATTTACGCTGGGAGAAATCCAGACAACTTGACGCGGGTATCGATTTGAGTTTCTTTAATGGGCGTATCGAGTTTATGGCGGATTATTATCATAAGATTACGACTGATTTATTGTATGAGCTACAATTGCCTTCTAACTCGGGATATGAGAAAACTATGACAAATTTGGGTAAGATCCGTAATCAAGGTCTTGAGATGAGCTTGAATACACGCAATATCCAAAGCCGTGATTTCTTATGGACTACCTCTTGGAATTATACGATGAACCGCTCGATGGTACTGGATATAAATGATAATATTATCGGTAAGTGGGGAGGACGCATTGAAGAGGGACATCCTTTAAATGCTCTTTACGGCTATGTTCGCCTAGGTACATGGGGTACTGATGAGGCGGAAGAAGCCGCTAAGTATAATAAGAAACCCGGCGATATCAAGTATTGGGACAAGAATGGTAATGGAATGAAGGATGGCGAAGACCAAGACTATATCGGAAATGGCGCTCCTAAATTCGAGATGAATATGACAAATACATTCTCGTGGAAAGGCTTCACGTTTATGTTTGATTTGCAATGGGTATATGGTAATAAGTTGATTAACTTCACTCGCCAGTTGATGGGTAACCGTGTGACATTCTCCAATGCTTATGCGGACATTCCGGTGAACGCTTGGACGCCGGAAAACCAAAACACGATGGTGCCTAGCTTGCGCCTTCCGGGAGATGGATATGAGAATGACGTAGATTCTTGGAGTTGTGAGCCGGGTTCGTTCTTGCGTTTACGTAATATCGGTTTGAAATATGACTTTAGTTCCCGTATGCTTTCTGCCGCTCACATCAAGAGTTTATCCTTGGGATTCAATGTGGAGAATGCGTTCTTGATTACGAACTATTCTGGTAGTGATCCGGAGGTAACGAGTTATGATGCCGTATTTGAGCAGGGAGTGGATTTTTATACCTATCCCAAACCTCGTACGTACTCATTTACTTTAGGTGTTAATTTCTAATTATTTAATCTTTACTTCGTAAAAAACTAAGATATGAAAAATAAAGCGCTTGTATGGATGTGTGGCTTGCTTTCCGCAATAATGGCTTTTACATCCTGTACGAATTTTTTAGAGGAAGACCCGAAAACCTTCTTGAGTCCTTCTGAATATTATACGACAGAGAACCAGATAAAGGCGGCTGTGGATGGCACTTATGACGGGCTTGATGATCTGTTGAGTTCCGACCTCGAGATTGCTACAGTTCACCTTTTTAACTTGGAATATCTTGTAGGTACTAGTTATCGTCCTCGTGCGGCCGGTAATGAGCAGAACCAGTTCTTATTGCTTTCCGGTTTGGAAGAGAGTAACGGCATTATTCGTAACTTCTGGAAGACTACTTTCTTTCCTTTGGAAAACTGTAATAGCGTGATTCAAAATGTTTCCGCTACGGATATTATTAGCGAGAGCCAGAAAGCGAAGTATCTGGGAGAGGCTTATTTCTTGCGGGCATATTACTATTTCCAAGGGGTACAATTATTCGGGGATATCCCGTTGAAGACGGAACCTACGGTAGACCTGAATACGGTGAAGATCCCCAGGTCTCCTAAGGAAGATATTTATAACCAGATCGTGGAAGACTTGAAAAAGGCGGAGCAGTCCGGGCTGGATTGGAGTGATAAAACAGGCCATGTCTCTATGGGAGCGATCAAGACCCTTTTAGCTAAGGTTTATTTGACAATGGCAGGTTATCCGCTTCAAAAAGGAAATGAGTATTATCAATTGGCTTACGAGAAAGCCAAGGAGGTTATTGATAGTGGAGCCTTTAGCTTGTTCGCTGATTATAAGGATTTGCGTGCGTCAGAGAACGAAAATAGTGGTGAGCATATTTTTATGATCCAGCGTGAGGCGCAAGATGCCGGGGCTCCTTTCCATTTTGGCCTTTTGCCTTATCCGGAACAACCGATTTCCATTACTCCGGCTTATGGGGGTGGTTTGGCTCCTCGTAAAGAGTTTTATGAAAGTTATGATGACCAAGATATTCGTAAACGGAATGAGGTGTTTTTCTATACTTCTAAACCCAAATATGGTGATCCGGAGACAACGATTACTTTGGATGTTCCTTATTTATGCAAATATTGGGATGAGAATGCCGAATCTACAGGAAAGAGCGGGGCGAATATTCCGGTTTACCGTTATGCGGACGTTCTATTAATGTGTGCGGAGGCAAAAGCTACCTTGGATGGTGGATCTACTTCCGACGCTATAGCTGTGGATGCTTATTTCCAAGTTCGTCACCGTGCGTTGCCCAATGAGGCGAGACCGACTTCAATCACGGTTGATCAAGTATTGAAAGAGCGTGCGTGGGAACTCTGTTATGAGTTTACAGGATGGTATGATATGTTGCGTACTCACCGTGCGTTTGATCCGGTATCGAAGCAAATGGTTGATTTATTCGGCTATCAGGCGGTTAATCATACGTATCCGTTTAAAGAATCGGATTTGGTTTTCCCGGTACCTTTGCGTGAGAAAGAACTGAACCCTCTGCTTGGTGAGGATGTCGTTCGCTAAAAGTAAGCGGGCGATTCTCTAGACTAGAGGTGTGTGGAAGGATATTACTATCCGTAGTAATCCGGATTATTATCCATGATAAATACGATTACTATTGATAGTAATATTTTTTAACACGGTATATATTATTCATCACAGAAAATTAGAGAAGAGAGAAATAGAGATGAAAAGATATGTTTTGTTTGTCTGTTTGCTTTTATCAGGTCTTGCAGGAGTATATGCTCAGTCGATAGCTCCGTTTCAGAAAGGAGATCGGATCGCCTTCGTGGGAAACAGCATTACTTGCGGTGGGCATTATCATTCATATATCTGGCTGTATTATATGACCCGTTTCCCGGATCAACGCATCGATATCTTTAACGAGGGAGTAGGTGGGGATGTAGCCGAGATGATTTACCAGCGGTTGGATAAGGTTTTCGAACATGAGCCTACGGTGGTGACGCTATCTTTTGGCATGAACGATGTCGGCTATATGGATTTTCGGAAGCCGGGGGCGGATACGATCGCCCGGAACCGGGTAGAGAAAGCTTGCCGGGATTATGCCCTTATCGAGGAGGTCTATAAGAAGTATCCGGAGGTGAGGAAAATCTTGATCGGAAGCTCTCCTTATGACGAGACTTCTCGTTTCAATAAGGTCGCTTTCCCGGGGAAGAATACGCCAATCTTGGAGATCGTGGATTTCCTGAATGCCCGGGCCCGGGAGAATCAATGGGGATTCGTGGATTTTAACCGCCCGATGGTAGCGATCAACCAATGGGAGCAAGCGGAGGATTCCATGTATACCTTATGCGGGAAGGATCGTATACATCCCTCTACGGACGGGCATCTGGTCATGGCTTATCTCTTCTTGAAGGCGCAAGGTCTGGCCGGTAAGCCGGTAGCCGATATCCGGATAGACGGAGCGGGGAAAAAGGTGACTCGCTCGGATAATTGCCGTGTCTCGGATTTGTCTGTTTCCTCGGATAACCTTACTTTTACGTACGAGGCGAAATCGCTTCCGTATCCTATCGATACCTCTTATTATGATAATGAGAAACATACGCAGGCAGATGCCTTGAGTGTTATCCCTTTTATGGATGAGATGAATTATGAGGGATTGTCCGTGAGCGGTTTGTCGGATGGATATTACGGGTTGACGATCGGTGGGGAGTTTATCGGTCGTTTTACGGCGAGGGAGTTGGAGCGAGGCATCAATATGGCTCTTCTTCAGAATACCCCGCAGTATAAACAAGCGATGAAGATCCGCCAGATGAACGAGGAACGCTGGTTGAAAGAGCGTAAGATGCGTGAATTTTATTGGGTGGAATATAACTTGATGCGGAAGACGGGCATGCTTTGGGCCTGCAACGAGGCTGCCGTGGACACCTTGCGCAAATACCGTCCCCACGACATCTTCTTGCAATGGAACGGCGACCTTTGGCTACAATACATGCACAAGGGGATTCGTGAGGATTGCGTGAATGAGCAACAGGATCTGGTTAACCAGATCTATGAGCAAAATAAACCAATCCCCTTGCGAATAGAGATCAAGAAATTTACAGACTTGTAGAGACGGGGCGTGCCCCGTCTCCCACCGACTGGAAGTATTCTAAATGTGAATTAATAGTACATATTATATGAAAAAGAAACTAGCGATATTCGTATTAAGCCAATTCTTGTTGGCCGGTTGGGCAGATGCCCAACAAGCCTATTTCATCGATGGCTATCATGGCGGTATCTACGGGCATTACCCGGTGGGGCAGACCGCCTTTATCGCCCAGAAATTAAGGCAGAATCCCAACTGGAATATCAATATCGAGATCGAGCCTGAATCATGGGAAGTCGTACGGCAACGAGACCCTGAAGGTTACGAGGCTTTCAAGCGCTTATTTAAGGATCAATCCGTGGAGAGCGGGCGGATCGAGTACGTAAACCCGACCTATGCCCAAAGTTATTTCTTCGGGACATCCGGCGAGAGCGCTATCCGCCAATTCGAATATGGAATACGGCTGATCCGGAAACATTTCCCCGAGGCGGTATTCACCACCTATTCGGCGGAGGAGCCTTGCTTTACCAGTTGCCTGCCCTATATATTGAAGTCATTCGGCTTCTCGTATGCCTCTACTAAGAACCCGAATACGATGTGGGGTGGCTACGTAAGCGCCTACGGAGGTGAGTTGGTGAATTGGGTAGGGCCGGATGGTACGAGATTTACCACCGTCCCCCGTTACGCCTGCGAGGATTTACAACCCGGCTCTTGTTGGCAGTCCATCTCGTGGTTCAATACGGAGGACTACATCCATAAATGCTTGGATGCCGGCATCCAGCACCCGGTCGGCATGTGTATCCAAGATGCCTCATGGAGCCATGGTTGGGATAAAGGCCCTTGGCTGGGACAGGATACGACGGGCTATTATACGCCGACCGCCTATAAGACTTGGCGGAATTATATCCAAGACTGTTCCGTCGGGACTACTCAGGATGATTGGCATTTCTCGCAAGAGAATGTCCTAGGTGGCTTGATGTGGGGAACGCAGGTCATGCAGCGTTTGGCCGGAGAGGTACGGGTAGCCGAGAACGCTATCGTCCGTGCGGAGAAAATGGCGGCTTACGCTCGCTTATACAAAGGCATGGAATGGCCGACTGAACGTATCGATGAAGGATGGCGCACGCTTCTATTGTCGCAGCATCATGATTGCTGGATCGTTCCTTACAATCGATTACAAGGGAAAAAGACATGGGCGGAGACGGTTACGGATTGGACTGGGGTGACCAATCAAAACAGCCGTCAGATAATTGATAACGCTTTGTCCTTATTGAAAGAAAAGGAAGGTGAATCCACGGTGTACGTATATAATACCTTGGCTACCGACCGGAATGAATTGGTGGCGGTGGAAGTTCCCGTCTCATGGAGAAACTCGGATTGGGTGGTTCTTGATAAGCAAGGAAAGAAACAACCGGCTCAATGGTTGACGGAAGACGGCATTTCAAAACTCTTGTTTCGTGCGCAAGTCCCCTCAGCCGGTTATGCCTCTTATGCGATCCGGAAGGCAGAGGATAAACAGTCTGGAACCTTGAAGGCTGAGAGACAGAAAGACGGTACGTTTCGCATGGAAAGTGATTTATACACCTTGGTGCTAAACCCCTCTAAAGGAGGTGTAATAGAAAGCTTGAAAGCGAAAGCCGTACGAGGCAAGGAATTCGTGGATAACCGGAATGAACGTGGGTTTAATGAGCTTCGGGGATATTTTATCGATGAGGGCGGTTTCCTTTCCAGTATGGATCAACCGGCTGAGGTGAGCGTGTTGGAGCAAGGGCCCTTATTCGTGAAGGTGGCTGTGAAAGGCAAGATCGGAAAGTATTCATTTACCCAAACGATCCGGTTAACGCAGGGAGAGCCTCGCATCGATATGAGTGTTAAACTGGATTGGACAGGAAACCCCCGTATTGGTGAGCCGGGTATCGAATTCCGTGCGGATAATCCTCGTAAGTCATTCTATGACGACCGTTACAAACTTCTGGTATATCTGCCTATCCAGATCGCCAACCAACAGATTTATAAGGATGCTCCGTTCGATGTTTGCGAGAGCCGGTTGGAGAATACCTTTTTCAATCGTTGGGATAGCATCAAGCATAATATCATTTTGAATTGGGTGGATGTAGCGAGCAAAGATAACTCTTGCGGTCTGTCATTATTCACGGATCATACGACCAGCTATGCGCATGGTAAGGATTTCCCATTGGCCTTGAACGTACAATACGCCGGTAAAGGCTTGTGGGGCCGGGATTATATCATAGACCGTCCGACCGAGATCTCGTATGCCTTGATCCCTCATGCCGGAACTTGGGAGAAAAGCCGTATTTGGACACAAAGCGAACGACGCAATGAGCCTTTGGTCGCGACCTTGGGCGGCGATGCTACCTTGACATCCGGTTCCCTTTTCCGGATAGAGAATAATGCCTACGAGTTGGTCTCCATGGTCTATAAAGGTAATGACCTTTACATCCGCCTATTCAATGCCCAAAGCGATGCCTCCCCTAAAACGATAACCTTCCAAGGACAAGACGTGAAAGCGAGCTTGGTGGAATTGGATAACCGTCTGGTTGAGGACTTAACCGTCACCGAGAAGAAAGGCGCCAGTTCAATGCGTCTTTCTATCCCCCGTTACGGAATAAGGACATTAAAACTAAGCTGTAAGAATATCTAATGTAGAGACGGGGCATGTCCCGTCTCTCTTTATCCCTAATTAATCCCCGTTTCTCTTGCCTCTTTCGGTGGAAAGATGTTATTTTGCATCCCGAATTAAAAGAATAGGCGTTATGTTGAAATTCTTCAAGACATGGACACTCCCTATCTCCATGTTAGCGGGTGCGATAGGGTATTTTGTTTTCGCCAATGTTACTTTTCTGGAGCCTACAAAGCCGTTCATGTACACTTTAATAGCGTATCTGACGCCCTTTTTGATTTTTGCGCAGTTGCTCCTGACCTTCTGTAAGATCTCTGTCCGGGAATTGATGCCCAGCCCTTGGCACGGTTGGCTATTGCTTATCCAAGCGATTTCCAGTTTGGTGCTTGCCGCCTTATTGCTCTGGCTGCCAATGAGAGAGGAATACCGGGATGTGTTCGAGGGAGCGATGGTCTGCCTGATTTGCCCGACCGCTACGGCGGCCGCCGTGATTACGGGTAAATTAGGGGGAAGCGCCTCTAGTCTGACTACTTATACCTTATTATCGAATCTATTAGCTGCGATTGTCGTGCCGCTGGTCTTCCCATTAGTGGAACCGCATGCCGAGATTACTTTCTTCGCCGCATTCTTGAAGATCTTGGGAAAAGTCTTCCCATTGCTGTTATTCCCGTTTTTCCTCGCTTTGTTCTTGCGTAGATTCATGCCGCCTATCCATCGCTTCCTTGCGGGGCTTCGGGATATGGCCTTTTATCTCTGGGCCGTCGCTCTAGCTATCGTGACCGGGCAGACCGTGAAATCCTTGGTCAATAGCGAGGCGGAGATTTATGTAGAAATCCTGATCGCTTTAGGCGGCTTGATAACCTGTATCGCGCAGTTTTATTGGGGAAAGCGCATCGGCACGAAATACAATGACCGTATTAGTGCCGGACAAGCCTTGGGACAAAAAAATACCGTGTTAGCGATCTGGATGTCTTACACCTATTTGAACCCTCTATCCTCCGTTGGCCCCGGAAGCTACGTGCTCTGGCAAAATCTGTTTAACAGTTATCAGTTATGGAAAAAGAGAAAGAATGAGCTTGAATAAAGACATATCGGAGTTGTTGATTATGAGGAAAATCTTGTTGACTCAATGGCGGTTATGTTATCTGTTTGAGTATAATAATTATTCATATTTATGAGAAAGGAACAAACGGATGAAAATAGTTGGGAATTTCATCTGACAGATAAGATCGCCCATCTTTCCAAAATGACCTTGGAAATGCATACGGAGTTTTGGCTTAGTACACTCCAGACATGGTTTCGTGGCTATCAAACACCCGAAGAGTATAAAGCGACGATTTGGGGGAGGGAGGTAGACCTATGCATCTCCATCGCTCCCTTGGAGACACCGACCGAGAAATTACCTATCATTGAAGAGAAATCGGCAAAAGGTAAGAATGAGCTGCTTCCCCCGGAACAGCAAGCCTACGTAGACGAACTCAAAAAGAAGATAAAAGCTCTCAAAAAACTCCTGCCGCCTAAGGTGGACGAGGCGTTAGAGCAACGCTATTTGGATTACATGAACGCCGAGAGGATTAAGGTAATCATTCAAGACTACACCAAGATATGGAGCAACC
Source organism: Parabacteroides sp. AF39-10AC (assembly GCF_003635405.1). Taxonomy (NCBI): domain Bacteria; kingdom Pseudomonadati; phylum Bacteroidota; class Bacteroidia; order Bacteroidales; family Tannerellaceae; genus Parabacteroides; species Parabacteroides sp. AF39-10AC. Next base: position 60,806 of record NZ_QTLP01000006.1, read on the forward strand.
CGGATTTGCCCGTTGAAGAAAAAATCAGTCAGCTCATTCCTTATAAAATTGAATTATATGACCTTGTGCGTAATGTCCAACTGCCGGATGATTTGATGCGTGCGGATACGAATATTTCAATTACAATGGCCACTATTCAATTCTTTGCGCAAAGCGTAGAGAAAAATGCGAAGAAAAACAAAATAAAAACACCCAAGCAGGTACGTCAATTAGTGAAATTTACCAATGACATCATTACTCGCATGGATGAGGGTCAGAATAAGCTAAACGGCGTTGAGCGAGATATGACTAAGGAAGAGTCTAAAGCCTATGATGCTTATCTTGATATAAAGATTGGAGCAAGGTCTGTCCTTCACTCGTTTGAAAAACGATTGGAGTTATACGAGCGACTTTGGGAAATGCCCTCGGTCTCTACCGGTACTAAGATTGAATGTTTGAATGAGGCCATCAAACTTATCCGGAAGCAATGCGGTAAAAACCTGGAGCCCCGTTGTCCGCACGAATCCCTTATCCGGAAACATCTGAAAGCTATTAGTGGCTATATGAATAAGCTGGAAGAAGAAGGGGAAGCGATATGGCAATTGCGCATGGCCGACGAATTGCTCCCGACAGCAAACGCATGGCGGGAAGATTGTGAACTTCCGGCATTGTCCAGAGAGGAGTTTGCCTCCCAGGTAGAATTGCAATCTGTTCATATAGAGACCAAGGAGAAAGAAGACGGCTCCATCCATTACGAACTGGAGCTTTTTTTCCAAGACACGGAAGACACTTTCGCCGGCCACTTCCTATATGCTGATATTGAGGACCATGAGGTGAAGGAGATAACGTTAATGGGATAGTTACATTCTATGTTTGTCCACAAGGATTTGCAAGGTAAAGTCTCTTTACGATACTTTTGGGGCCCGTTCGATTGTAAGCAGGCTCCTTTTTTTGTCGATACCTCCTGCGTATCCGGTTAAGCTGCCATCGCTGCCTACGACACGGTGGCAGGGGATGATGATACTGATCGGGTTATGGCCTACCGCTCCTCCGATCGCTTGTGTAGACATGCTCGGGATACCTTTTTGCCGGGCGATTTCCCCGGCGAGCTCCTTGTAGGTTACGACTTCGCCATAAGGTATTTTGCTCAATAAGTCCCATACCGCAAGTCGGAAAGGCGTATCCTCCAGATGGATAGGAGGGGTGAAGCTGGGAATCTTACCCATGAAATAGCTATCCAGCCACTCTTTGGCTTGCTCGAATATCGGCAGTTCTCTTTCTTGATGTTCCGCCGATAAAGTGGTGGCAAAATATTTTTGCCCGTCGAACCATAATCCTGTCAGGTGGTCGCCATCGCTAGCTAGGGTTATTTCTCCTAAGGGAGATCGATATTTGTCGGTGTATTGCATGATGTTTATCAAATAAGGGCGTAAGTTAGAAAAATTTTCGAAAGTAGCCAATATCTAAGGGCGGAAATGAGATAAGGAATCCTACTTTTATTTATATTTGCATAGTGAAATTTCGTGAACGGATAATACTTCAACATTTTTAAACAATGATAAAATTATGATCTTAAGTAGAAATTTATCAGAGGCGTTCAATGCCCAAGTTAATGCGGAGATGTGGTCTTCGAATTTGTATTTGTCAATGTCCGTGTATTTCCAGAAAGCAGGGTTGAACGGTTTCGCCCATTGGATGAAGAAACAAGCGGCTGAGGAATTGGAGCATGCTCATAAGTTGATCGATTACGCCTTGGATCGTGGCGGCGATATTACGATCGGCCAGATCAACGTGGTTCCGACAGGCTGGGGAAATCCGTTGGAGGTATTCGAGCATGTTTACAAACACGAGTGCTATGTATCAGAGTTGATCGACAAATTGGTTGATATCGCCGAGGCTGATAAGGATCATGCTTCCCGTGATTTCTTGTTCTGGTTCGTACGCGAGCAAGTAGAGGAAGAATCTACGGCTAAAGAGATCGTGGATCAATTGAAGAATTATGGGGAATGCCATTACGCCATTATGGATCATAGATTAGGAAAGAGATAATAAATTTCCGTCGAGAAATATAAAAAGGCTGTATCTTCACCGGACGCAGCCTTTTTTGTCGTATTTTTACCCGGTAAAGTCAGTAAGGAATACTTATAGATAAATAGAAAATATAAATATGAGATTAAGCGATGTATGGTTTACGGCTCTCTCGGAAAACGAGTCAGGGCAAATGATTACCGTTTACGGGCGGGACGAGTTGAATGAGTTCACCGAATCCGGTAAGTTCAAGGAACGTGTCGAGATCACTTGGAAATACGAGGGAGATGGGAGAGGCCTTCCTAGCGATGACCTTGGCGAGAAAATGGAGGCCGTGGAGGAAGCGCTTCGTAAGGCGATGGAAAAGAAAGACAAGCTGGCTATCCTGACGGGTGTCTATACCGGAGGAGGAGAGAAGGTCTGGGTGTTTTACACACGTACCGTGCGTGTATTCGGCGAACGCTTGAATGAGGCCTTGGCTCCTTTCGAGTTACTGCCCATCTCTATTTATACCGAGATGGATCCGGATTGGGAAGAATATAAGGATATGTATGAGATGAAAGAGTGGGCGGTGGATTGAGATCCTATGCTTCGAGTTTGGCGTGAAAGGTATCTTTTTGATTGAAATACCTTCTTTTTTACGACACGGCTCTCTGGCTATAAAAGCCAACGAGCGTAAGCGGGGAGTGCGAACAAGCTGCCACAACCGCTTTTTAACATGATAAGCGTCGCTTTTTAACGAATATATACGTATCAACCTACACATATGGCTGTATCAACTCACACATATAGCAGTGTCAACCCACACATATAGTTGCGTCAAGCTACACATATAGTGGCGTAAGCCTACACATATATAGGCATCGGCCCTCACATGCGGTAGCGTTGGGCATTATTACCGCCTTACGGCCGTAAAACATGAACTAGGGTGAATTATTTCGGCTGGAACGAAAGGCCGTTTTTCAGCAAACAGCTATCAAACAGAGAATTACTGTTTTTTTCTCTCGAATTTGGAAGCGAGACGCACTTGGGTACGGAATAATCGATTCTCCGGGACTTCAGATTACAAGTTGTCAAAAAGACAAATGGGGCACTTGTATCTATAGTTCCTCTGCCATTTCCCGATAACCATCGGGGGAGAGACGGTTAATGTATATTAAGACTGTCACTCATCTTTTCATCAAGATGGATGAAAATCTCGGTGGATGTGCTTTCTATGTTGACGATATTAAAATACGTAAGAACTGCACTTGGTAGTACTTTCTGAGCTAATGTATAAAGTTTATTCGTTTCCATAGAGCAAAGGTAGAGATTTTAAATAGATGAAAATAATTATCCCCACCAATTATCGACTGATCCTATAAAAACTCTATTTCTCCAATAATTATACATTTGGCTTATAATTAATCGAATTTAATAACATGACTTTTCGGAAGAAAAGCTTGCTTACGGAATTTCTTTTTGAAATTCTCGCCTGTTTTTGTATGTCCTAGGTGATAAAAATGGAAGGTGTGGCAAATTGATATTATCGATATTTGCCACACCTCCCCTTATCACTTGAAAACTATTCTTCTTTTTACCGGCTCATCAAGAAAGATTTGAATCCCTCGAAATCTTTTGCCAGCTCGATGCTTTGCTTGGTTCCTTCCATGAAGGCTTTCAGTTTCGCCGGGATCTCGATATCTGCCTCCAATATCTTATCGACCGTTCCTTTGAATTTGGCGGGATGGGCGGTCTCGAGGAATAGACCCGTCTCGGTCTCGCTTAGGTCGCTGTCTAGTAATCCTTGGTAGCCACAGGCTCCGTGCGGGTCGAGGATATATCCCGTCTCTTTATAGACGGCTCGCATCGTAGAGGCGATTTCCTCGTCCGTATAGCGATGTCCGGAGATCAGTGCGCATATTTCTTTATGGGGATCATTGAATGCGCCGAATAGGTCGATGATACGGGCGAAATTACTCGGATCGCCTACATCCATGGCGTTCGCTAGGGTGGCGACTGATGGGCGGGGTGTATAAGTTCCTGTATTCAGGTATTCCAAGAATACGTCGTTACGGTTGTTTGCCGCTACGAAACGCTTGATAGGGAGCCCCATCCAATAGGCGAACAATCCGGCGGTGATGTTTCCGAAATTACCGCTCGGCACGCAAACGACCAGCTCGTCCGCTTTTCCCAGCTTGTCCAGCTGAGCGTAAGCGTTGAAATAGTAGAACGATTGGGGCAAGAAACGGGCTACGTTGATGGAGTTCGCCGAGGTCAGTTTCATATGACGGTTTAATTCCTCGTCCATAAAGGCGGATTTAACCAGCGCTTGGCAATCGTCGAACGTGCCGTCTATCTCCAATGCCGTGATGTTCTGTCCTAATGTCGTGAACTGGCATTCCTGTATCGGGCTGACCTTTCCCTTGGGATAAAGCACATACACGTGAATGCCCGGAACGCCTAGGAATCCGTTGGCGACGGCGCTTCCCGTATCGCCGGAAGTAGCTACCAATACGTTTACTTGTTTCAATCCCTCTTTCTTTATGAAATAACCGAGTAGACGAGCCATGAAGCGCCCTCCTACATCCTTAAAGGCCAATGTAGGCCCGTGAAATAACTCTAAGCTATAGATATTATCCTTTACGGGTACCACCGGGGTCTCGAAGGAGAGCGTATCTTTTACGATACCGTCCAATACCTTCGGCTCGATGTCTTCCCCGAAGAACATCTGAGCTACCGTGCAGGCGATCTCGTGGAAGGACTGGTTCTTCATGTTGGCTATCACCTCCTCGTCCAAGGAGTCGATATACTCGGGCATATATAATCCCTTATCGCCGGCCAGACCTTTTACGACGGCCTCTTCTAGGCTGGCTACAGGGGCTTGTTTGTTTGTGCTGTAATATTTCATGCTCTAATCGTTTAGAAATTCTTTTATAAATTGATCTTTTTCCAGTATGCCATATTTGCCGTTTGATACGGAGAACTCATCAAATGTGGTAACGGAGTCGGGTTGCTCGCCCGGCTTGTAAATCAGGAATGGAACCGGGGTATTCGTATGCGTACGTATGGAGCAAGGAGTGGGGTGGTCCGGAAGGATAGCGATTGCTACCGGCTCGTCCCATTTTTGCGTTTCCTCGTAGATGATACGTACGGCACGGTTGTCCAGATACTCTATCGTCTTGATCTTTAGGTCTACGTCTCCTTCATGCCCGGCCTCGTCGCTTGCCTCGATATGCAGGTAGACGAAGTCGTTTGTCTTGAGGGCCTCAAGGGCGGCGTGCGCTTTTCCCTCGTAGTTCGTGTCGTATAATCCGGTAGCTCCCTCTACGTGAAGCACCTCGAGGCCGGCGTAAACGCCGATTCCCCGGATGAGATCGACGGCGGAGATCACGGAACCTTTCCCGAAGCCGTACATCTCCCGCATCGTTCGCATGGCCGGACGGTAGCCCGGAGACCAAGGCCAGATACTGTTCGCCGGATCTTTCCCCGCTGCCATACGTTTGAGGTTCACCGGGTGATCCTTTAAGATCTCTTGGGACTTGAGGATTAATTCGTTTAATAAATCGGCGGTCTCTCGTGCTTCCGGAACTTCCGGTTTTATCATTAAAGGCCGGAAAGGATGGAGGGGTACGTCGTGTGGTGGCGTGCAATCCAGACGCTTATCGCCTCCTTTGATTACCAATAGGTGGCGGTAGGAGACACCCGTATAGAACTTGACACGGTCGGAGCCTAATCGCTCGTTCAGGCATTGGATCAACTCGTCCGCTTCCTCCGTGGAGATATGGCCGGAAGAGTGATTCTTCAAGATGTCGCCTTCTACGCAGATTAAGTTACAACGCATCGCCATCTCGCCGGGTTGCAGGGCGACGCCTATACTGGCGGCTTCCAATACACCCCGTCCCTCGTATACGGAGGGCAGGTCATAGCCTAATACCACCATGTTCGCGACCTCGCTACCGGGATGGAAACCATCCGCTACGGTTTTCATCTGCCCGGTTACTCCCAGTTCCGCCAATTTATCCATATAAGGAGTCTTGGCGTATTGCATCGGGGTCTTGCCTCCCAGAGCCTCTATCGGCTCGTCGGCCATTCCATCGCCTAAAATGATAATGTGCTTCATACCTATCGAATATTAGCAATGGATATGATGTCGGCGAATACGCCAGCGGCTGTCACGTCGGCTCCGGCACCATATCCCTTGATGATCATTGGATATTCATGATATCTCTCGGTGGAGATCATGATAATATTGTTGCTGCCCTCCAGTTCATAGAACGGATGGTGGCTGTCTACGGCTTGTAGGCCTACCTCGCAAGCGCCGTTCTCCATCTTCGCCACGAAACGGAAGCGTTTGCCTTCCGCTTCCAGTAGCTGGCGTTTCTCCTCGAAACCGGCATCTGTATCCTTGATATTCTTCCAGAAGTCCTCAAGGGAACCCTCGAAGTACTTTTCCGGGATGAACAGGTTCCGTTTTACGTCGGCTTGCTCCACTGGATAACCGGCCTCACGAGCCAAGATAACCAGCTTACGGATTACGTCTTTGCCGCTAAGGTCGATACGTGGGTCCGGCTCGGCGTATCCGGCTTCCTTTGCCATATGGATCGCCTCGCTGAAAGGAATATCGGCGCTGATCGTATTAAAGATATAATTCAGCGTACCGGAAAGTACGGCCTCCAGTTTCAATATATGGTCGCCGCTATTGATCAAGTCGTTCATCGTATTGATGATCGGGAGGCCGGCGCCTACGTTCGTCTCGAACAAGAACTTGATGTCTCGGTGGCGGGCGGTCTCCTTGAGCTTGGTATAATTATCGTAGGAGGAGGAAGCCGCTTCTTTATTAGCCGCCACGACGGATACGTTATTGTTCATCAACGTCTCGTAAAGAGCCGCTACGTCCGGGCTTGCCGTGCAATCCACGAATACGGAGTTGAAGATATTCATCTTTACGATCTCTTCGCACAGATGCTCCGGGTTGCTCTCTTCCCCGTTCTCCTTCAGCTCCTCCAGATAATTGTCGAGGTTGATCCCTTCCCGGCATAAAAGGGCTTTCTTGGAGTTTGAGATACCTACGACATTCAGCTTCAAACCGTTTTGCCGCATCAGTTTCGGTTGCTGGATGCGTATCTGTTCCAATAAATTGCCGCCTACGGTTCCTACACCGGCGATGAAAAGGTTCAATACCTTATATTCGGATAGGAAAAAAGAGTCATGAATGGAGTTCAACGCCTTGCGAAGGTATTTATGCTTGATAACGAAAGAGATATTCGTCTCGGAAGCGCCTTGGGCGCAAGCGATCACGCTGATGCCCGCACGTCCCAGCGTACCGAACAGCTTCCCGGCGATACCCGGGGTACGTTTCATGTTCTCGCCTACAATAGCGACGGTAGCCAGATCCTTCTCCGCTACGGTATCGTTCATATCACCCTGCGCACGTTCCAAGGCGAACTCGTCGTTCAATACTTGTACGGCCAAATCAGCGTCGGCGTTACGTACGGCGAAAGTCGTATTATTCTCGGAGCTGGCCTGCGATACCATAAATACGCTGATGCCATTCTTGGCGAGCGTCTTAAAGATCCGGTAGTTCACGCCGATCACGCCCACCATACCTAAACCTTGTACCGTGATCAAACAGGTATCGTTGATGGAGGAGATACCCTTGATGATGGCCTTGCCTTCCTCTTTCACCCGCTCTTTCGAAATATAGGTTCCGGGAGCGGTCGGGTTGAAGGTATTCAAGATACGGATCGGGATATTCTTATGATAAACCGGATAGATCGTCGGCGGATAGATTACTTTCGCCCCGAAGTTACACAACTCCATCGCCTCCGTGAAAGTAAGCCGGTCGATTACGTAGGCGGAGCTGATCACACGGGGATCGGCGGTCATGAAACCATCCACGTCTGTCCAGATCTCCAAGGTGTTAGCGTCTAAGGCGGTCGCCAAGATGGAGGCGGTATAATCCGATCCCCCTCGTCCGAGGTTCGTAACCTCTCCGGTTTCCGTGCTGGAAGAGATGAATCCGGGCACCAAGGAAACCTTAGGCAGCGGCGAGAAGGTCTCTTTTATGAGCTTGTTGGTCAAGTCGAAATCCACGATATGCTTGTTGAATTGCTTGACTGTCTTGATATATTTGCGTGAGTCGAACAACTTAGCGTCCTTGATCACGTTCGAGACGATCAAGGAAGATAGGCGCTCGCCATAACTTACGATCGTATCGGATGTCTTGGCGGATAAATCGTTAATCAAATAAACACCTTTGAAAATATTGCTCAATTCATCCAGTAAAGCCATCACTTTCTTCTGGACATCTATGCGTACCTCCTTGTCCTCTATCACTCCCTCGATCACGTCCAGATGGCGGGCGATGATCTCCGATAATTCTTTCTCGTAGGCAAGGTCGCCTTTAGAAGCCATGGTAGAAGTGGCCAGTAATTTATCGGTGATGCCCCCTAAGGCGGAGACAACCACGATTACGGGCTCTTCGATAGCCTCTACTATTTTCTTTACACTTAAGATACTATTCACGGAACCTACGGATGTTCCGCCGAATTTTAATACTTTCATCGATATGTATTTTTAATGGTTCATCGAGGATTGACAATCAAGAAAAGGCTTTTTCATGATTAACAACCGACAATAACCGATTGATTAAACTTATTTATGTAAAAGGAGAAATAAAAAAGGATGCAATACGAGATTGCGACATAGCGTGACGTGGTCTACGCGAATGCTTATTAATAGATTCTAACCCCCCAAGGGGTCATCAATGCCCATGTATAATATGAGGACTCTACACTCATCATTGATTTTGTATGCTACTTATTCTTTTATATTATGGGGGCAATATTACGCATTATTTTTCATATTGCAAGCGTTTTTGTCAAAAGATTGACTATTTTGTTGTTCAAGGTCCGCCCGGCTCTTGCTTTGGGTCACTAAATAGACGCCGGAGAAAACAAGTGCGGCCGATACTAGTTTCGTTACGCTAAAACTATCCTGACCGATGAATACGGCGATAAAGGAAGCTACGATCGGTTGGATATAATTGTACATGCTGACGGTAGTCGGGCGGATTCGCTTTAAGGCCAGCGGTATTAATAAATAGGGTACGAACGTGGCCCCGAATAGCACGAAGAAAATGGCTCCCAGCTCTTGGCCGTCGAAGACCTCTTTATGGAAAGCCGGGGTATTCCAGATGGACTCGATAGCGAAAGGCAGGGTAATCAGCGTGGAGAACAGGAACATCCATTTCATCATCGTGACGGATGAGTACTTGAGTGTTAGTGGCTTGGATACTACCAAATAGATCGAGTACATGAATCCGCTAACCGTAATCAAGAGGTTTCCCCCTAGACTGCTCGCTTGATTGGAACCTTGCGTGGATTGTAGTATTAAGGAGATCGCCCCGCATATACCAAGCAGTACCCCGAACGTTTTCATCCGTGTGATAGGTTCCTTTAGGATCAAGGCCGCCAAGATCATGACAAAGATGGGGACGGCGGTCGCTATGATGGAAGCGTCTACCGGCGACGTGGTATTCAATCCCCAGATAAACAGCCCTTGGTTCAAGCCTACTCCGCAAAGGGCGCAAAGGCATAGAAGTCCCAAGTCCTTCAACGGCACTTTCTCATAGGGAACGAATAGGGAGGTGATCCAGAACATCACGCAAGCGAAGCTCATCCGCATACTGGTTAACGCCTCGGGTTGCACATGCTCGGGGAGTAGATATTTGGATACGGGCATATTAATGGCGAACAGGATGTTGGCCGCTAAAATAAGGAGATGCCCCTTTAGCTTTTCTTGATTCATCATAAGTACGATCCTTGATTGGTATAATATAAATGTATACAGGCTTATGTTTTGGTGAGCAAAGGTCTTACTTTTTTTTGTAAATAAGAAATGATCCGTTAGTAAAGTGTTTTACATACGGATCATTGTCTGTTTAGTCAAGGATGCATCCCGTTTTTATTACGATGAAACGGCCGCTCCTCCCATGATATCCAGCAATTCGTTGGTGATGGCTTGCTGGCGGGTTTTATTATATTGCAAAGTTAATTGTTGGATTAAATCGTTCGCGTTGTCGTTGGCGGTCTGCATAGCCATCATACGGGCGGCGTGCTCGGCGGTCGAGGTGTCGAGTAGGATCGTATAGATGGTTAGGTTCAGCAATTTCGGGAAAAGCCGGTTACGCAACTCTTCCGCCGAGGGCTCAAGGATGTAGTCGGTGGCTGTTTCCGCCGCTTCCGTATCCGAGAGGGAAAGGGGAAGATACGTCTTGTGGGTTACGACTTGTGTCGCCATGTTCTTGAAATGGTGATACAGTAATTCCACCCGGTCCGCTTTACCCGTGACGAACAGCTCCATGAGACGGTTCGCCAAGGATACGGCGCTTTCATAAGACGGCTTTTCGCCGATCGTGACGAAATCAGTGTCGAAGCTATACCCCGCTTTATGAAGCTCATCCGCTATTTTCTTGCCGATAGGGTAGAGGCCTACCTCTATTTGCTGGTTCTTATAAGTCTGGATCGTGGCGGATAACTCTTTCCATATATTGGCATTGAATGTCCCGCATAAACCCGTGCTCGAGGCGAATACGGCGATAGCCACCTTGCTCACCTTACGCTGTTCGGTGTAAGGTGAGTCTAGGTCGCATTCCGCCGAAAGAAGACCGTTTAAGATAGCGGATAGTTTATTAGCATATGTAAGTGTATGCTCGGTTTGCGTCTGGGCATGATGAAGCTTGGCCGACGATACCATTTTCATGGCGGCGGTGATCTTCTGCGTGCTCCGTATAGAGGCGATCCGGACTTTTATTTCTTTCAATGAACCCATAGCTCCTTCGCTGTTTTTTCCAATATGCCTCGTATCTCATCATTGATAACGCCGGTCTTTAAGACATCCAGTACGTCCCGTTGGTGAGAGGTACGTAACTCTTGCAAGAACCTTGCCTCGAACTCATGCACCTTGTCCAATGGAACCTCTTTCAGCAGACCTTGCGTTCCGCAATAAAGGATCGAGATTTGCTCTTCCACCGGCATCGGGCTATATTGAGGCTGTATCAGTAACTGGGTATTCTTCTGCCCCTTATCGATCGTGAAAGCGGTGACGGCATCCATCTCGCCCCCGAACTTGGAGAATGATTCCAATTCACGGAACTGAGCCTGATCGATTTTCAAGGTACCCGCTACCTTTTTCATCGCCTTTAATTGCGCGTTACCGCCTACACGGGAAACAGAGATTCCGACGTTGATAGCCGGGCGGTTCCCTTGGTTGAATAAATCGGTCTCAAGGAATATCTGTCCGTCGGTGATAGAGATCACGTTGGTCGGGATATAAGCCGATACGTCTCCCGCCTGAGTCTCGATGATCGGTAAAGCGGTCAAGGAGCCACCGCCTTTCACCTTGTCTCTCATGCTTTCGGGGAGATCGTTCATCTCACGGGCTACCTCCGGCTGGTTGATGATCTTGGCGGCACGTTCCAATAGGCGGGAGTGCAGGTAAAAGATATCACCCGGGTACGCCTCACGCCCGGAAGGACGGCGAAGGATTAAGGAGACCTCACGGTAGGCGACCGCTTGCTTGGACAGATCGTCGTAGACTACCAAGGCGTGTCGTCCGCTATCCCGGAAGTACTCTCCGATGGCCGCTCCGGCGAACGGGGCGAAATATTGCATGGCTGCCGGGTCGGAGGCGGTCGCGCTTACGACAATCGTATAGTCCATGGCGCCTTTCTCTTGCAAGGTGTTCACCAAGGCCGCTACCGTGGAACCCTTTTGCCCGATCGCCACGTAAATACAGTAAACCGGGTTCCCTGCCTCGTAGTTGCTACGTTGGTTGATGATGGTATCGATAGCGATCGAGGTCTTTCCCGTCTGCCTGTCGCCGATGATCAACTCACGTTGCCCCCTTCCGATAGGGATCATAGCGTCTACGGCCTTGATACCGGTTTGCAAAGGCTCGTTTACCGGCTGACGGAAGATCACGCCCGGAGCCTTGCGCTCAAGCGGCATCTCGCAAGTCTCGCCAAGGATCTCGCCTTTCCCGTCGATCGGGTTTCCCAACGGATCGATCACACGCCCGATCATCCCCTCGCTGACATCGATAGAGGCAATACGGCCCGTGCGTTTTACGGTGTCGCCCTCCTTGATTTGGTCGGTCGGACCTAAAAGGACGGCGCCTACATTATCTTCCTCCAAGTTCATCACGATCGCTTCCATCCCGTTATCGAATTGAAGCAACTCGTTCGCCTCCGCATTATCCAGCCCGTAGATGCGGGCCACGCCGTCACTCACCTGCAATACGGTCCCGACCTCCTCCAGCTTGATGCTGGTATGGATTCCTTCCAATTGCTGGCGCAGGATGGAGGAGACTTCACTCACTTTTATCTGTTCTGTCATACTTCTTCTTTTTTATCTGTTTTCGAGTAGCCCGGTACGGATATCCCGTAGTTGCGTCGCATAGCTGGCGTCTATCCGGTAATTGCCGATGCGTAGGCGGAAGCCCCCGATTAGTTCCGGTTCCACGTGGCCGGAGAACTCGATCGTGCATCCCGTCTCTTTCCGCAGCTTGTCTTGCAGGTGAGACTTGACCGCATCGTCTACCGTTACGGCTGTGTCGAATCGTACCCGGGTAATCTTCTTCTCTTTCCGGTACAAATGGATATAAATGTATGCGATGAAGGGCAGTAGTGTCTCCCGTTTATGGGCTAATACCAGATTGATAAAACGTGTATATAGCTCGCATACCTCGATACCCCCCGCCGCCGTAAGCAATTTCACTTTCTCCGGTACGGAAACGATCGGGTTGCTCAAGGCACCCCTAAGCTCCGGCTCCATCGAGAAGCTGTCCGCCAACATCTTCATATCATCATATACCCGGCTTTCCTGTCCCTTGTCTTTCGCTAGGGAGAAAAGCGCCTTGGCATACCGGGAAGAAATAGTTCCTATATCCATACCTTACGATTTACTAAACGATACCTCATCCAGCAGCCGGTCGATCATCTGTTGTTGTTCCTTATCCCGGCCGATTTTCTCTTTCATTACTTTCTCTGCGATAGCGATAGACAGATCCGCTATCTCCGAGCGGACTTCGCGAATAGCTTTCTCTTTTTCTTCGCGGATACGCCGGGTAGCCTCCTCTATCTGCAGATGTGCCTCGGAGACGGCCTTTTTACGTGCCTCCTCGATGATCCGCTCCTTTTCGGCAAAGGCTTCCTTCAGGACGGCGTTTTGCTTTTCCTTGGCCTCGGCTAGCATCTTCTCGCCCTCGGCTTGGATATGGGCAAGTCGCTCATTCGCCTGACGTGCCGTCTCTAAGGAATTGTCAATGTAAGCTTTCCGTTGTTCGATTGCCTTGACGATCACGGGAAAACCGTATTTGGAAAGGATCACGAAGACAATCCCGAATGAAACGATCATCCAGAATAGAAGCCCTGAATCCGGTGTTAATAAAGACATAGTTTGTTACTTTTTTATTGGAACAACGCTAAGAAACATACGACAATAGCGAACAATGCCACACCTTCTACCAACGCTCCCATAATCAACATCGAGGTACGGATCTCTCCTGCGGCCGACGGCTGGCGTCCAATAGCTTCAACGGCACCTTTACCGATCAATCCGATTCCGATACCTGCACCTATGGCGGCGAATCCCGCTCCTATAGTGGCTCCCATCTTCGCTACGCCCATCCCGGCTGCCGCTTGTAATAAAATAGTCGATAACATAGTGTTTAATTTTAAATTAGTAACCTTAATAATATAATTCTAATACCTTAATTTCTTTGGATTTATTCCCTTACCTTGGCCAATCCGATATAGTTGGCCGACAGCAGGGTGAAAATATAAGCTTGCAAGCAAGCCACTAACAATTCCAGACAGTTCATGAACGCACAGAACAAGACGGATACGATCGTCATACCGAAATTCACGGCTACTCCCATGGTTGCCGTTATGAATATCAAACAGGTTAGCGCCAAGATAATCGTATGGCCCGCCATGATGTTGGCGAACAGACGGATCATCAACGCGAACGGCTTGGTGAATACCCCGAAGAACTCCACGAACGGCATGATCGGCAAGGGCAGTTTCAAGTAGATCGGCGCTTTGGGCCAAAAGATCTCTTTCCAGTACGCTTTCGTGGCGAACAGGTTGACCGCTATAAACGTACAAAGTGCCAATACGCCTGTTACCGCTATATTTCCCGTAATATTAGCGCCTCCCGGGAAAATAGGTATGATTCCGATCAGGTTGTTGATCAAGATAAAGAAAAATACCGTCAGCAAATAGGACGAGAACGGCTTATATTCTTTTCCGATCGCCTCTTTGATCACCCCGTCTTGTATGTAGGAGATGGCCATTTCCATCAATCCGATAAATCCGCCCGGCGCCTCGTTCGGGTGCTTTTTATACCAATGGGCGGTTCGGAGAACGATGAAAAGCAAGAGACCGCAACTGAGGAACAGTCCGCAAACATTCTTGGTCAATGAGAAATCCATCGGGCGAACCTCTTCTCCGGCACTGTTCTTCTCAACAACCTTTCCCGCATGCTCACCTTCCCCGGCGATATAATAATTGTGATGCGTCCGGCCTTGATGTAGATGGGATGACAGGAATAAATCCCATCCTCTTTCCTCGCTTTTTACCAAGATAGGCAGGGGAATCGCAATCTCTTGTCCGTTCCATTCCGTGATATGCCATGTATAGGCGTCTTGAATGTGGGAGAAGACGATATCCTGCACGTCTATCTCGCCGGACGCCGCTTTTGCCGGAGTGAGAAAGCTGAGCCACATCCAGAAAGCGATCCATATGTATTTGTTATCTTTGATTGTACTCATCATCCTTTTCCCTTTTCTCTCTTTTCATTCTTTTCTTTTCAAACAGATATAAAATGTAAGTCTCCAGTCCGAGGTAAATGAAATAGAATAACATCAACGTGAAACCAAATGTCTTTAATTGTTGCCCGACAAACGCCGCGTACATCCATAAGAAGACGAAAGCGAGCGTGAACTTACACAACCGGACTAGCATGTACATGGTTACGGTCACATCTCCGTTTTTCCTTTTTACCCGGTCTAGGAAGAAAGTCATCGCCATGGCCATGACCCAGTAAAAGAAGGGAATGGACGGATACCACGAGAAATAGTGTTCCGGCCAGATGGTATATAATAAACCACCCAATGAAACGCCTATTGCCACGTTGATAAACGTGATCAAACCCATTAACCTCATTTTTAATCTGCCATTCATTGTCGTATGTTTTTATTCGACGCAAACGGATAGGATGTCGTCTTTTACCTCTACGAATCCGCTTTGTATCGTTTGTTCTTGTCTTTTGCCGTTTGCCTCGAACCGGATCGTACCCGCCTTCAACGCTGCTATCAATGGGGCGTGATGAGGCAAGATATCGAATGAACCGGCAACTCCCGGGAATGAGACAGATTCGGTCTCGCCTTCGAAAAGAATGCCGTCCGGTGATACAATTTCCAGTTTCATATCGATTAATTTGCTTGTTCTTTCAGCTGCTTGGCCTTCTCCAAGACATCCTCGATGGTTCCTACGTTTAAGAATGCCTGTTCGGGTATGTCATCCGTTTCCCCGTCCATGATCATCTTGAATCCCCGGATCGTATCCTCTATAGAGACCATGACACCGGGTACGCCAGTGAATTGTTCCGCCACGGAGAAGGGCTGGGACAGAAAACGTTGTACACGGCGGGCCCGGTTGACCGTTAGCCTGTCCTCGTCGGAAAGTTCTTCCATACCGAGGATGGATATGATATCTTGAAGTTCCTTGTTCCGTTGCAGGATTTGTTTTACCCGTTGCGCTGTGTCGTAATGCTCCTTGCCTACGATCAGCGGATCAAGGATGCGGGATGTAGATTCCAGCGGGTCTACGGCCGGATAGATACCGAGTTCCGTGATCTTGCGGCTGAGGACGGTTGTTGCGTCCAAATGCGTAAAGGTAGTCGCCGGAGCCGGGTCCGTCAAGTCATCGGCAGGAACATACACCGCCTGTACGGAGGTGATGGAGCCCTTCTTGGTTGAAGTGATACGCTCTTGCATAGCTCCCATTTCCGTGGCCAATGTCGGTTGGTAACCTACGGCGGAAGGCATACGCCCCAGCAAGGCGGAAACCTCGGAACCGGCTTGGGTGAAACGGAAGATATTATCGATGAAGAATAATATATCTTTTCTTTCTCCCTCAGAGGCTTTGTCACGGAAGGATTCGGCGATCGTCAAACCGGATAAGGCTACGGACGAGCGGGCGCCCGGCGGTTCGTTCATCTGCCCGAATACCAAGGTAGCTTGCGACTTAGCCAATTCATCGTAATCGATCTTCGACAAGTCCCAGTTACCTGCCTCCATACTCTTCTTAAACTCCTCGCCGTATCGGATGACACCGGATTGGATCATTTCACGCAATAGGTCATTTCCTTCACGTGTACGTTCACCCACACCGGCGAAGACGGAGAATCCGTTGTTTTTCTTTGCGATGTTGTTGATCAATTCCATGATCAATACCGTTTTGCCCACTCCGGCTCCTCCGAAAAGTCCGATCTTACCTCCTTTGGCGTAAGGTTCCAATAAATCGATTACTTTAATACCCGTGTACAAGACCTCTTGGGTCGTTGTCAGATCCTCGAATTTAGGAGGCTCACGATGGATGGGAAGAGCCCCGTCTTTAGTAAGCTGGGCCATGCCATCGATAGGGTCGCCGGTGACATTCATTAAACGTCCTTTGACTTGGTCGCCGGTCGGCATGGTGATGGGCATTCCGTATGACACGGCCTCCATGCCTCGTCTCAATCCGTCGGTCGTATCCATCGCTACGGTACGGACGGTGTTTTCCCCGATGTGTTGCTGAACTTCGACGATCAAGATATTTCCGTTCGGACGGGAAATCTCCATGGCGTCGTGGATACGGGGGAGGGTTACTGTTTCTTCTGTCCCATAATCAAAGTGGATATCCACTACCGGGCCGATAACCTGTGAGATATAGCCTTTTATTTCTCCCATAAAGCCTATTTGTTATTTATCTTAACCTATTAAAATGTCGTTGCAATATTACGTTTTATGGCGTTTCGATCCTTGAAAATAGAACTTTTTGTGTCTTTTTGAGATTAGTTAAACTTTAAACTATTTAGCTATAGTTCCGAAATAGACCAATTTGTTTCTTATTTGGACGAATCAGAAAGCTATAGTCAAATTTCTAAGGCATAGATAGATAAGGAGATACGAATTTGCTACCTTTTTGATAGTAAAGGTGACAGTTCTGTTTTATTTTGTTAATCCATAATAGGGGTGTTTTTAATGGTATCGGATAGTTATTTGTGGTTCTGTTGAGCAAGTGGTGATATTTATGTAATTTTGTACGTCAACAATACTAAATAAACATGAAACGAATTATTGAGATATGCGCGAACTCCGCTCAAAGCTGTGTGGAGGCGGAGGCGGGAGGCGCTACCCGTGTAGAGCTTTGCGCCGGGATACCCGAAGGGGGAACTACACCTAGTTATGGAGAGATCAAGACGGCGAAGGCTCTGACTTCCAAGATCGATATCAATGTGATTATCCGTCCGAGAGGCGGTGATTTCTTGTATACGGAAGCCGAGGTGCAATCCATGCTATTGGATATAGAACTGTGCAAGGAGCTAAAAGTGCATGGCGTCGTTTTCGGCTGTCTTACGAAAGACGGGGATATCGATGTACCCTTGATGCGGCGCTTGATCGAGGCGGCAAAACCTCTGTCCGTAACTTGTCATCGTGCTTTCGATGTTTGCCGGGACCCATTCACTGCGTTAGAGCAGCTAATCGAGTTGGGATGCGACCGTATCTTGACCTCCGGCCAGCAATCGGATGCCGTGAAAGGAATCCCCTTGATCGCCGAGCTGGTGAAACGTGCGGACGGACGGATCATCATCATGCCGGGATGTGGCGTACGTGAGAATAATATCGGGAAAATAGAGGCGGAGACAGGAGCGAAAGAGTTTCATACGTCCGCCCGAAGTATCGTATATAGTAAAATGGAATACCGCAATGAAAATGTCCCGATGGGAAGCTGTATCGTCTCCTCCGAATTCGAGACGGTGCAAACGGATCGGGAGAAGGTAAAGGCATATATTTAAGTGCTGGTATAGGCGTGAGCCTGTGTCGGTATTGGTGTAGCCCTACGCCTATACCGGCATCGCCTCATGCCTATACTGGCGTGGGGCGATACCAATACTCGTATGCGGGTGAAATGTTTTTTCTTCCCAAAAAGATTGTTTATCTTTGCGCCTCCATTGGATAAAAGATGCTAAATGTAACAGTGAATAATCGTTTTGGGCTTCACCAGCGTATCATGCTTATGATCATGTTGGTGCTGTTACAGTTTTATTCCATTGGAAGCGATTTCTTTCCGGAGAATATTACCACTACCTCAATGGAAATGGTCGATCAAGAGGCGCCCGATGTATTGTTGGATTTTGACGATAACGCCTCCTTGCGAACGGTACGTCAAGAGCAAGTGCAAATCCGTGCCTTGGAGATCGATTTGATATGGGACCTGTTTACGATTCTGGATTTACATGAATTAATTCATTCCTTGGAACTACGGCAATGCGCCAAGCTTCCTTTATTTTATAACCTACACAAAGCACAGAATTTCGTTTGGTTCTGTTCCTATCTGATTTAGTAGAACTTACCTGTTTCTTATTGTCGCGCATGGGGTGATTCGCCATGTGCTTTTCGTTGTATTCAAATAATTATAAATCTATAAGTTTTATGAGGATAAAATTGTTTTCTAACTATTTACCCTTACTATGCTTAACGGCTTGTGTATGGGTATCTTGTAGCCAAAACCGGGAGAAAAAGTCCGGGAAGAAAGATCATACGCCGGTGATGCGGTTAACCACGACCACGATCGAGGTGCCGCAGTCGTATGTAGCGGATGTACAAGCCGTACAGTTTGTAGAGGTGAAACCTAAAGTGGAAGGATTCGTGGAGGCCGTCCTTGTGGACGAGGGCGAGCACGTGAAGAAAGGGCAGGTGCTTTTCAAGCTTTCCTCGGCGGAATTGTACGAGGAGGTGAAAGAGGCGCAAGCCCATCACAAACAGGCCCAAGCCGAGTTGAAGATGGCGGAGGTAGAGGTAGACCGCATCAAGCGTTTGGTGGAGAAAGATATCATCTCGCCGATCCGTCTGGAGCAGGCGATGGCCGAGGCGGACGTGGCACGCTTGCAGGTGCAACAGGCCAAATCCCGTTTGCAACGTGCGGAGACTAATTTCTCGTACACGACGATCACGGCTCCTTTCGAGGGATACGTGGACCGCATCCCCTTTAAGGTGGGAAGTTTGGTTACGCCGAGCAGCTTATTGACCTCCTTGACGGACGTATCGGATATGTTCGCCTATTTCAAGATCAACGAGAAGGAGTATCTGGAATATAAACGGACGCAGTTGAGCGGTATCGACCAGCCGGAGTATAATAATCTGGAGCTGATCCTTTCCGACCAATCCACCTATCGGTATAAAGGGAAGGTAGAGACCGTGGAGGGCGACTTTGAGCGGGGTACCGGATCGATCGCTTTCCGTGCCCGTTTCGCGAACCCGGAACGTTTGCTGCGACATGGCGTATCCGGTAAGATCCGGATGCTGACCAAGATGGAGAACGTCGTCTTGGTTCCTCAGCAATCCACTTTCGAGATACAGGATTTTACCTATGTATATACGGTAGCGGAAGATGGAAAGGTGAGCGTACGTAGCTTCGAGCCGTTGGCCCGCCACGGTTCTTATTACGTGACACAGGATTTGCCGGACCAGACCGTCATCGTCTACGAGGGTGTTCAGATGATCACGGACGGCATGACTATCAATCCCGATATGGTAGATGGAGCCACGATCCGTCGCCAATTGGAATCGTCTAACGAAATCGAGAATAATAAGTAAGCCCTATGTTTGAAATATTTATCAGACGCCCTATCTTATCGGGCGTGATCTCGGTGGTAATTGTCTTCTTGGGATTGCTGGCGATCAACTCTTTGCCGATCACCCAATTCCCGGATATCGTGCCCCCATCCGTTACCGTTACCGCCCGTTATACTGGAGCGAACGCCGACGTGATGGCGAAAACGGTGGCGACCCCGCTGGAGCGTGCCATCAACGGCGTGCCCGGAATGACCTATATGACCTCTGTTTGTACGAACGACGGTATGTCCTTGACTACGATCTATTTCAAGGTCGGTACCGACCCGGACGTAGCTTCCGTGAATGTGCAGAACCGTGTGACCACCGTGCTGGATGAGCTTCCGGAAGAGGTGATCCGTGCCGGCGTGATTACGGAGAAGGAGGTAAACAGTATGTTGATGTACCTGAACATCATGAGCTCGGATAGTACCCATACGGAGAAATTCGTATATAACTTTGCCGATATCAATATCTTGCGTGAGTTGAAGCGCATCGATGGCGTGGGATTCGTGGAGATCATGGGTAGCCGCGACTATGCGATGCGTGTATGGCTGAACCCGAACCGGTTGGCGGCTTATAATATGTCGCCGCAAGAGGTTACGGAGGCGATCCGCTCGCAGAATATCGAGGCGGCGCCGGGTAAGACGGGTATCAGCTCCGACAAGATCCCGCAGCAATTGCAATACGTCTTGCAGTATAGCGGTAAGTTCAGCACGCCGGAGGAATATGGCGAGATCGTCTTGAAAGCCCTGCCGGACGGTTCCGTGCTTCGCCTGAAAGACGTGGCTACGATCGAGTTTGATTCCGAGGATTATAATATGATCTCCATGACGGACGGAAAGCCCTCGGCCTCTATCATGATCAAGCAGCGTCCGGGCTCGAACGCCCGTGAGGTGATCCAGCAGATCAAGGCGAAGATGGAGGAATTGAAGGAAACGACGTTTGCTCCGGGTATGGAATATAATATCTCGTACGACGTATCCCGTTTCTTGGACGCTTCCATATCGGTCGTGCTCAAGACCTTGCTGGAGGCGTTTATCTTGGTATTTATCGTGGTGTATCTTTTCTTGCAGGATTTCCGGTCTACGCTGATACCCGCTATCGCCGTTCCGGTATCGTTGATCGGTACGTTCTTCTTTATGCAGATGCTGGGTTTCTCAATCAATATGCTGACTTTGTTTGCCTTGGTGCTCGCTATCGGTATCGTGGTGGATAACGCGATTGTGGTGGTAGAGGCGGTCCACGTGAAGATGCACAACGAGAAGCTGCCCCCGTTGAAGGCGACGAAAAAGGCGATCGGTGAGATCGGAGGGGCGATTATCGCTATTACGCTGGTGATGTCCGCCGTGTTTATCCCGGTCGGTTTCATGGATGGAACGGTGGGTATCTTCTATCGCCAGTTCTCGTTGACGCTTGCCGTGGCGATCGTGATCTCCGGCGTGAACGCCTTGACGTTGTCTCCGGCTCTTTGCGCCTTGTTGCTGAAACCGGTATCCCACTCGAAGAAGAAAAAGAAAAATCTGCTGGCTCGTTTCTTTGATGGGTTCAATAGCCGTTATGATTTCTTGGAGCGTCGTTACCGCTTGAATTTAAGATGGTTCTTGAACCGTCGGATGCTGACGTACGCAACCTTGATCCTTTTCTGTCTGGCCACGTGGGGCATGACGTTCGTGTTGCCTTCCGGCTTTATCCCGAACGAGGACCAAGGTATGATCTATGTGAACGTAGACGCACCTCCCGGAGCTACCTTGGAGCGTTCGGAAGCTGCCTTGAACAAGGTGCAAGCGGCTTTGTTGCCGTTGGAAGAGGTGGAGACGATCTCTACCTTGGCCGGCTATAGCTTGATGACCGAGACGGAGGGTGCCAGCTTCGGTATGGGTATGATTAACCTAACCCCTTGGGATCAACGGGAGCAGACGGCGGCGGAGTTGATGAGTGTGTATGCCGATCGTGTCGCCCATATCAAGGATGCGGACATCCAGTTCTTCCTGCCGCCTACGGTTCCGGGATTCGGTAACGCGAGCGGTTTCGAGCTTCGTCTGCAAGATAAGACCGCCGGTACGTTCGCCGAGCTGGATGAGGTCGCCAAGAACTTCGTGGCGAAGCTGAACGCGGATCCTCGCCTGACCGGTGTCACTTCCGGCTTCAACCCGAATTTCCCGCAATATCTGCTCCGGGTGGATTTGGCGAAGGCGGCCAAGCTAGGCATCAACGTGAACGAGTCCATGGAGACCTTGCAATCCTATGTAGGTAGCTTCTACTCCTCCAACTTCGTCCGTTTCGGCCAGATGTACAAGGTCATGTTGCAAGCGGCTCCGGAGTATCGTATGAATCCGGAGGATTTGTTCAGCCTGTATGCTAAGAATAAGGAGGGGAATATGGTGCCTTACTCCAACTTCATGACGATGGAGCGTGTGTACGGCCCGAGCCAGATTACCCGTTACAACCTGTTTACCTCGGCCATGATTACCGGCGAGGCCGCCCCGGGTGTCAGCTCGGGTGAGGCGTTGGCGGCTGTCGAGGAGATCGCCGCCGAGGTATTGCCCCGTGGTTATGATACGGAATGGTCCGGCGTGGCGAAGGAAGAGAAAGAGTCCGGCGGGCAAACGTTGGTGATCTTCGCTATTTGTTTGGCGTTCGTCTATCTGTTGCTTGCCGCCCAATACGAGAGCTTATTGCTTCCGCTTCCAGTCATCCTGTCGCTTCCGGCGGGTGTGTTCGGCTCGTTCTTCTTGCTGTACGTGGTAGGTCTGGAGAATAACATCTACGCGCAGGTGGCGTTGGTGATGTTGATCGGTTTGCTGGGAAAGAACGCGATCTTGATTATCGAGGTGGCGAACCAGTGCCGTAAGGAAGGTATCAGCGTGATGGGGGCCGCTATTCAAGGGGCTACCAGTCGTTTGCGCCCGATCTTGATGACCTCCTTCGCTTTTATCAGTGGCTTGATTCCGTTGACGATCGCCTCGGGAGCCGGTGCCTTGGGGAACCGTTCGATCGGTACGGCGGCGGCCGGAGGTATGTTGATCGGTACGTTTGTCGGTATCTTCTTGATCCCGGGGCTTTACGTGATCTTCGAGTCGCTGGCTACTTATTTTAAAAAGAGAAAAGAGGAAGAGCAAATTAAAGAAGACGAGTATGTGTATTAATAAGATGAGATATATAATGATAGGCTGCGCCTTGGCTCTGATTGCTTTGGCCGGTTGTAAGACTCCCGAGCTATCGATGGACGAGCGGATCTCGCTTCCGGAATCCGGCGAGATGGGAATGAACGACACTACGTTCGTGAAACCGCTGTCGTGGGATGTCTTTTTCCAAGATACCTTATTGCGAGGCTATGTGGATGTGGCTTTACGCAATAACCATTCCTTCCGGCAGAGCATGGAGCGCATCGCCATGAGCCGTGCGGCCTTGCAACGGGCGAAAGGGCTTTTGCTGCCGGACGTGAATTTGAACATCGGAGCCTCCGTGAACCGTTTCGGTGAATATACGATGGATGGTGTGGGGAATAGCGAGACGAACGTGCCTTCTTTGCCAAAGGATAAGCATATACCGGACCCTTACCGGGATTTCGGCTTGAGCTTGAGCTTTCAATGGGAAGCGGATATCTGGGGCAAACTGACCCGGAAGAAGCAGGCCGCCGCCGCTCGCTGGATGGCTTCCGTGGAGGCTACCCGTTTTGCCCAGTCGATGTTGATCTCCGATTTGGCGATTCAATATTATGAGTTGATCGGCTTGGACCGGCGTAAGGAGGTGTTGCGGAATGCGCTGGCCAGTGCCCGTCGTTCCCATGAGCTGACCCGCCAGTTGAAGAAGGAAGGGGCGGAGACGCAGTTGGCGGTCGATCAGTTTTATGCCCGTGTGTTGTCGATCGAGAGTAAGTTGCTGGAAAACGATCAGTTGATCGGTGAGAAGGAGCGGGCGATCGCCTGCCTGTTGGGTGTTTTCCCCTTCGAGATTCGCCGGATGGGATTCGATGAGTTGCGTAAGTTGCCGGTTCCCTTGTCGGAAGGGATTCCGGCGAACCTCTTGACATTGCGTCCGGATGTACGTTCCGCCGAGATGGGGTTGATCGCCTCCAAGGCGGATGTGATAGCGGCGAAGGCGGCTTTTTATCCCTCGTTGGTGCTTGGCGCCAGTGGTGGTTTCAATGCGTTTGATGTGGGTAAGTGGTTTCATTCGCCGGCCTCTTTGGTGTACGACTTGGCGGCGGGTATCACGGCTCCTATCTTCCGTCGCAATGAGATCCGTTCGATGTGGAACGAGGCGAAGGCTTCCCAGCGTATCGCTTTATCCCAATACCACGAGACCGCTTTGAACGCTTACACCGAGGTGCTCGATCTCTATTGCGCCAGCCAGACCCAAACGGAGCGTATCCGCTTGAAAGAGAAAGAATCCCTTGCCCACCAACGTTCCGTGGTGAATGCTGGTGAGATGTTCCAATTAAGCTATACCGGTTTCTTGGAGGTTCTTTCCGCCGAGGAGCGTTATCTGGATAGCGAGCTGGAGCATATCGATATCGTCACCGATTTATGCCGGAAGAAGATATTGCTATACCGGGCGTTGGGAGGCGGTTGTTGATTTTTATCGTGACGCTATTGTTATTGTACTGCAACCCGCATTGCAGTGTTACTGCACGTGGGTTGCAGTAGCGCTGCACGTGCGTCGCGGTAATACTGCAAAACGGGGTGCAGTGAGTACTTGATATCGTATGCCTTCGGCTTCGTTGCGATAAATCTAAGGAAGATGTGTTCTTTTCTGAAAAGAAGTGCTTATCTTTGAGGCTTATTGTTATCTTATAGTCTAGGCCATTATGAAATATCTGACTCTACTCGTGTTTTTAGGAATCTCGTTGTTGTGCGAAGCCCAGCAAGATTCGATCGTCCCTTTTGAGAAAGCTTATAAGCGTACCTATAATATTCGGAAAGTATCGGGAGTGAAACCTACGATCGACGGTAAGCTGGATGAGGACTTTTGGACGAAGCAAGGCGAATGGTCGGATCGTTTCGTACAGATTATCCCCTATGAGCGGGCGATCACCCAATCTCCGACCCGGGTGAAACTTTTCTATGATGATAAATATATCTATATAGGCGTGTATTGTAAGGACGCCGTGCCGGATAAGATGAATCGTTTTATCGGGAACCGGGATGATAATAGTCTGGGCGATTTGATCAGTGTCGCTTTCGATACCTACCATGATTATCGGGCGGCGCCGGAATTCAATATCAATCTGGGGGGGAATAAGACCGATTTAATCGTTACCGACAAGTTGGATGTCAATAAGAGCTGGAACGCCGTTTGGGAGGGCCGGACGCATATTGATCGGGCGGATTCCAGTTGGACTGCCGAGCTGCGTATCCCGTTCAGCCAGTTGCGTTATAACCAGCGATCGGAGGATGGCGTTTGGGGCTTGCATGTACGCCGTATCATCCGTAGGAATAACGAGGTGCAAAATTGGAGCATGATCCCCTTGAAGAATAACGGACATGTCTTTTCGTTCGGAAACATGAGCGGCATGGACTCTGTTCCCAAGCCTCGCGGCATCGAGTTCTTGCCGTATGTAATGGGTAAATACAGGCAGGAACCCCGGATAGACGGCAGCCCTTATCAAAAAGGGCATAGCTGGGGAGGAAACGTGGGCTTGGACGCTAAGTTCGCCCTCTCGGATTATACGTTGGATATGACGATCAATCCGGATTACGGACAAGTGGAGTTGGATCCCTCCGTAATGAACCTTACGGCTTACGAGACGTTTTACGATGAGAAACGCCCCTTCTTCTTGGAAGGAAAACATATCTTGGATTTTGCGAACGGTAGCGATATGATGTTTTATACCCGTAGGATCGGCGCCTCTCCCTCTTATACGCCACGGGGTATAGACAACGTAGGTAGTTATGCCGAGACGAAAGAGAATGTGCCGATTATTGGTGCTTTGAAACTGACGGGTACGAATAAACGGGGCTTGACGATCGGAGTGATCGAGAGTGTAACGGCACGTTCCTCCTCCAAGGTTACCCGTAATGGGGTGGAGGATGTGGAAGTCGTGGAGCCTTTGACAAACTATACCGTGGCCCGTGTGCAAAAGAACTGGAAGGGGAATACCTTGCTGGGCGGTATGGTGACTTCGGTAAACCGTGCCTTGGATCAGCCTTATCTGGAAGATTTTATGGTGCGTAACGCTTTCACGGCGGGTATTGATTTTACCCAGTATTTCAAGAATCGCCTTTATTATATAGATGTAAAGGGAATGTTGAGTTCCTTGCATGGTAGCGCCGGGGCGATCACGGCTTTGCAGAATAGCGTGGCGCATTATTATCAAAGGGCTTCCTCCGCCGATTATCTGGGGGTGGATCCTACCCGTCGCTCCCTGACCGGAACGGGTGGTTATGTGAAAGTGGGACGGAAAGGAAACGCCAAATGGAACTTCTCGGAGACCTTTACTTGGTCGTCACCCGGTTTCGACTTGAATGATATGGGATATATGAAGGAGACGGATTATCTGATGAATGAGACGGAGATCATGTATCGGCAGACCGATATCTGGAAGATATTCCGGTACAACGCCTTTACCCTGTCCCAAAAGAATATGTGGAATTACGGCGGTACTCCTTTTAGCAACAACGCTTCCTTGCGTTGGCAAAGTATGACGATGAACCGGTATGAATGGGATGTCAAGGAAACCTTCGCTTGGAATTGGCTGGATAGCCGCTTATTGCGAGGGGGACCGGATGTTCGCTTCGGTTCTTATTTCTTAACTTCCGCTAAGTTCAATACCGATAAGGCGAAACGAATGATGTTCATGCTCAAATACGAGGGCGATCATAATTTCGAGGGAAATCGCTTCAATACGATCTCGCCGAGCCTGACCTTCCGCTTGGGAAACCATGTCTATTTGTCCGGGCAACTGGATTACGCATGGAATACGGATGAGATGCAATATGTGGCTACGACGCATCCGCTTGGCGCACGTGGCTCTGCCCCTGCTTATGTTATGGGCCACATGGATCAGAAGACCTATGGTCTCACGCTGAAATTACAAGTGAACGTGACCCCCGATATTTCCATTCAATTCTATGGCGCCCCGTTCACCTCTATCGCTAAATACGATGATTTTAAATTAGCGGCGGATACGAAGTCGCATACCTTTGAGAACCGTTTCCTGCGTATCGATCCGGATCATTTGACGTATGCGGATGGTGTCTACACGCTCGGTGAGGGAGAGGGGCGGATGGCTTTCAACAACCCGGATTTCCGGTTCAACGAGTTCCGTTCCAACTTGGTAGCCCGCTGGGAATACTTGCCCGGCTCCACGCTTTATTTCGTATGGGAACACCGGATGTCCAACCGGGATAACTGGTACTCGCCCGGCTGGGGAAGTAATCTGGATCGTATGTGGGGACTCCCCGCTACGAATACGTTCATGATTAAGATGAATTATTGGTTCAACTT
Organism: Parabacteroides sp. AF39-10AC; assembly: GCF_003635405.1. Lineage (NCBI taxonomy): Bacteria > Pseudomonadati > Bacteroidota > Bacteroidia > Bacteroidales > Tannerellaceae > Parabacteroides > Parabacteroides sp. AF39-10AC. The sequence continues at coordinate 88,187 of NZ_QTLP01000006.1, forward strand.
GTAAAATGGAAAATAGGATATGAAATATTGTATATTAGTCATCGTATTATTGCTTTGCTCCTGTTCCGATGTCGATCATTCAGGGGTATCGCTTCTTTCCGCATTGGGGGAATGAGAAGTATTTACTGAAAGAGATCAATGCGGGAATGTTGTGTGAGTATTTTCCTGTACTTTTAGAGTCCAAGGAATTACAAGACCTGTCTCCGGACGATAATCCTATTATTATATGAATTGAAAAAATGAGAGGATGAGTAGGCTTAATTTCACTTCAAAGTCTGAATTTAAATACAACTAATTTGTGTGTAATTTAGCTTGAGATGATAGAGGAATATGTGTGTGTATTCACTTTTGTGTTTGTTCGCCTTTTCTTTGGTGAACCTTGCTATATTCTTTCTGAAAGTGTGAAGCCGGTTTTTTCTCGTTATTTAATTGCCAGATTTGTTCGTGGGTGTAATTACTATCCGCGGATTGGGATCGGATTGTTGATCCTGATCGTGTTGTTTGTTTTTTTGTGGTTTTTATTTATATTTGCAGCCGAAAAAAATGCTTCTCAATACAAACAAGATTTTGAGGCGAGTTAACCTTGATGTTTAATAAATTAAATCTAAAATTTTAGGTATGGTGAGAGATGGATAGAATAGCGTGTGGGTAATCTCATTTAGATGAGATGTTTTCGAAACAATCTATAGTATAATTCAAGTGCAAAAGAGACTTAAATCTAGTTTTATGAATAATAAATATTACTTAGCAACGGTGCTTTTAGTGTTAGGAGCGTTCTCTCCGTTGTATGGTGTGCAAAATACCCCCCCCCCCCATAATTATTCTGTAAATCAGGGTGATATAAGATTTACGGGTACCGTTATTGATGAAGCCGGTATACCTGTGATTGGTGCGAACATTCTTGTAAAAGGGACGACAAACGGAACGATTACCGATATGGATGGTAGGTTTACGTTAATCAATGTCCCTGAAAACGCAATCTTGGTGGTTTCTTATATCGGATATCTAGACCGCGAGATTCCTGTGGCAGGGAAAAGTACGTTGGAAATCCGTTTGAAAGAGGATACACAGAAGTTGGATGAGGTCGTTGTCGTAGGTTATGGCGTGCAGAAAAAAGTGAACATGACCGGGTCTATATCGAACGTGAAAGCAGATGATCTATCAGTGATCCCGAGTACAAACCTTTCAAACTCTTTGGCCGGACGTGCGCCGGGAGCTACGATCACGGGTAACTCTGGTTTGATGGGAGCTAAATCCGAGATCCGTATGCGTGGAGGATTCGGTGATCCTTTGTTCGTTATTGATGGGGTGATTCGCGATAAAGAGGCTTTTGACTTGCTGGAACCTTATGAAATAGACCAAATGAGCTTTTTGAAAGATGCGGCTACCGCCTCAATCTATGGTTCCGCTGCAGGAAATGGTGTCGTGTTGGTAACGACCAAGGGAGGAACGAAAAATCAGAAACCGATATTTAATTACCAAGGTTCTTATGCGTTTAGTAAACCGACTCAGGAATTGTTTGCCGACCGTTGGGATGCGATTGATGATTTGGACTATCAGAATGCGGTAGCTCGTTTCCAAGGTACGCCGCTTCCAAATGGCGAGGAGGAGTATGCCTATTTCCGTGACAATAAGATCAACTATAACGTGAACGATTATATTTGGCAGAATCCCTGGAATACGAAACACTCCTTGAGCGTGAACGGTGGTACGGACAAGGTAAAGTATTATGTGATGGGATCGTTCTTGGCCGAGGAGGGATCGTATGTGTCATTGGCGAATAAGAAATTTTCTTTACGTTCGAACCTTTCTGTCGATTTGACCAAGTATATAACCATGAATGTGAACTTGGATGCGAATCAATCGAACGATAAGCGTTTCTACTGGCCTTTCTCAGACGATGACGACCAAGCGGTGTACGATTTATACCGTTGTACCTTCAACGCAATGAAGACAACGCCGTTTTACTCTTACTTAGACGGAACGCCCGCTAACACCATCACGGACTATCCGATCTATCAAGACTATGGTTCTTGGCAGGGATGGAATCCCGTGGATCAAGTGGTTGGAAACCGTTATTTGAAGACACGTCGGCGTAACTTGAACGGTATCGTTTCGTTTAATATCAACCTTGATTTCATAACGAAAGGTTTGAGCACGAAAGTGATGGCCTCTTATCTGGGCCACGATTACAACCGGAAGCGCTTTATGACCTTCCAGAAAAACTATAAATTCCAGCAAGCGGATCCGCAAGGCAATCGTTTCTTGCCGGCTCCATTGAATCTGAATGAATATAATACCTTCAACTTCTCGCAGAATTACGAGAATCTGGAGTATAAGACTAAACAATTGTGGACCGAGCAATTCAACTGGTTCGTGAATTATGCCAATACGTTCGGTAAGCATGATGTGGCAGCCATGGTGGTATTCGAGCAGGCATCTAATGGTGGCGAGGAGGTATCGGCCAAAGGTGAGTCTCCGCTTACGAATTTAGACCAGATGTTCAACTATTCGTCCGATGCTTTGCGGCGCTGGGGCGAGGCGAAGGAGAAGACCGGAGGGCGCCTTTCTTGGATCGGCCGTTTCAACTATACATTCGATCAGAAGTATATCGCCGAGTTCTCTTTCCGTTACGATGGTAACACCCTCTTCCCGGAAGGTAAGCGTTGGGGCTTTTTCCCCTCAGTGTCCGCCGCATGGCGTATCAGCCAAGAGTCGTTTATGGAGTCGACGTCCGATTGGTTGAGTAATTTGAAGATCCGTGCCTCTTATGGTACGACGGGTAACGATATGGATTTGAGCAAGAACCCGGTAGACAAGGTGGATGCGTTCTCTTATTTGCAAAAGTACAAACTGGGTGAAAAATATATCTTCGGTAATAACTTGGCAAATACGATTGTGGCTGGAGCGACTCCGAACTATGCCTTGACATGGGCAACCTCTACTACTTATAATGGTGGTTTGGATTTTGGTTTCTTCAATAATCGTTTGTCTGGAACGTTCGATGCCTTTTATCGGAAAGAGGTAGATATCCTCGGACCGCGTACGGTGACACTCCCAAGCACGTACGGACAGGCTTTGGCTCCGGAAAACTATGCCGAACGTTCTTGGCGAGGCGGTGAGTTGGCCTTGACTTGGATGGATAAGGCTGCGAATGGCGAGATTACTTACTCCGCCTATTTGAATCTGGGATTCGCACGTGATCGTTGGGATGTATTGGATGAGGATGCCACTTATCGAGAAGGGGGTAACCTGCATGCATTGTCGAAATTGGGCAAGGCTGAGGGAATCTTGACGGGTCTGATCGCCGATCACTTGCTGACGGATCCGGCTGAGGTGGAAGCCTTGAAGGCGAAAGGTTTCAAGCAATTCGGACGAGATCCCTATCTGGGTGGTATCTTGTATAAGGATACGAGAGGTGATGGCTACTCGGAGGGACCAGACGGACGGGTTGATAGCAATGATGAGTATAATTTGTTGAGTGAGAATGGTACGCCGCGTATCAATTATGGTTTTGGCGGTAGTATCAAGTGGAAGGGAATCACGCTGGATGTGCATTTTCAAGGAGTCGGAAAATATGATCGCTTCGTAGGTGGCGTAGATAAAGGTTTCTATCAACATGGTGGTACGATTCGTCCTTATTTCCCGATTTGGACGAGTGATAAAGTGTACGATCCGGAACTTAATCCGGATGGAGTTTATCCACGTATCACGGGTACGAGTTGGTATGAGTCTGGAGCGGGTAATACGAGTTACTGGATGCGTAATGGCGCTTATTTGCGTTTGAAGAATCTGAATATTGGTTACGATTTGCCTATGGCTATTCTTCGTCCGTTAGGAATCACGCATGCTCAGGTATTTGCGAACGCTACTAACTTATTCTGTATTTCAGCTGTGACCGAGTTCTTGGATCCGGAACAGGAATATTATGATTCTTATCCTTTGATGAGAACGTTCTCTTTTGGTCTTAATTTCTCATTCTAAATATAATATAGGAAGATATGAAAATGATTCAATTTAAATACGCGATAATTAGTACAGCCTTTTTGTTAGGTGGAATGACAACAGGCTGTGACACGTTGGATATCGACAACCTAGAGACCTACGATGAGTCTATGGTTTGGGGAGACCTTAATCTGGCTCAGGCTTACGTGAACAATCTGTATGAGGAGTGTTTTGAGGGATGGAGTGTTTCTGCCGACCAAAATTCGGATCAAGTGACGGGTATTCCTTGGTATTTGGGTACGATCACGGAGACCGGGGATAGTTATAAAAAATGGGACTATACCAAGATCCGCCATATCAATGAGGCGATCTTTAAACTGGAGTCTAGCGTGATAGAGGATAAGGATGCTGTGGATTTCATGTTGGGACAAGCCTATTTCATGCGTGCCTATATGTATTATTGGATGGTGTTGCATCATGGTGGCGTACCTTATTTGAAAGTGCCGCAAGATAAAGATAAGGATGATTTGTACGTGAAACGTAACTCTACGCCGGAATGTTTCCAGTTTATGATAGAGGATTTGGATCATGCGATTTCCTTGTTGCCTGCCAAGATTGCTGGTAGTTCCAGTGATTATGGGCGTATAGACCAGTGTTTCGCAAAGTCTTGGAAAGCAAAGACCTTGTTACTGAAAGCTTCTCCTCAGTTCAATCCGAAACGTATGTATGATAACGCATACTGGAAAGAGGCTTACGTGGCGGCTAAGGAGGCGTATGATTTTTGTGTGCAGAATGGCATCGCATTGACTGAGAATCCGGCGGATATTTGGTTACAAGAAAAAGGTCCGGAGGTAATCTTCCCGGTTATTTATTCAAATCCGAACCGTGTCGCTACTTGGGAGTATGGGACGCGTCCGGCTTCCGTGAGCCGTGATAAACCTTATCATAATCCTACTTGGGAATTCGTAAAGGATTTCCCGATGTTGGATGGTAAGCGTTACGACGATCCTACGGGTAAGTATTACGTGGGCGACGAGCAGGCTTTGCTGAAGGCTTTCTGGAAGAATCGCGATCCGCGTTTCAACAGGGCTTGTTTGTATAACGGACGCGAATGGCCGGTTGCTGGTAGACCTGCCGACAACCGTATGTATAATGCCTTGGGTGTGAGCAATGCGGACGATCAATATGGTGTCAATCCGAATGCGGGTGTCAATGCGGCCAACAATGATATTTTTTCTGGAATGTATAATTACAAAGTGTCCGATCTTTCCTTGACACAAGACAAGGTGATGACGTTCGATATTGATTATATCTTGATGCGCTTTGCCGAAGTGATGTTCATCTATGCGGAGGCCGCTAATGAGAACGGGCATTCAGATGTAGCTATCGATTTGTTGAAACAGATCCGCAAGCGTGCGGGTATAGAGGCTGGAGCTGATGGTTTGTATGGCTTGAAGGTGGGTAGCCGTGAGGAGATCCGTCAGGCGATTTTGGATGAGCGTCATATCGAGTTGTGCTATGAGGGACATCGTTTCTGGGACTTGCGCCGTACGCGTAATATGATGATGTTGGCCGGTTGGACAAAACATGGTATCGAGGCGATCGCAGTCAACCCGGATGGCTCGGATATGGACTTGAACATCGCTCGCGACCGGATCGCCAAGAATGAGTTGACTACCGGTGATTTCCGCTACGTAATCCATCAAGTTCCTTATACGGAGGCAGCTGAGCGCCAGTTCGTGATCGAGGAAAGCTTCTATTTCTTCCCGATCAAGAAAACTTACTTGGACGAGAACCCGAATTTGGAGCAGAATAATAATTGGGGAGGTACGTTCAATCCGACTATGGAACAATAATTAATTGATTCTTAGATTGAATAATAAGGAATATGAGCATTAGGAATTATATATGGACGTGCGCGGTGGCTATGGCCTTGATTGGTCCAGTCATGAAGGCGCAGGAACAGATCACGATCGGTGTCATCCAATATGATGTATGCGATATAGACAAGAGCTTCAAAGACCTGCATGAGCAGGGCTTTGGTTCTTGTGAGTTAAATTATAGTGAAAAAAGATTTACGAAGGAATTGGCGGAGCAGGTGAAGGCCGCTTCCAAGAAGCATCGGATCCGGGTAACTACGTTGGTTGGTGTGCCGGGAAGTAAAAGTACGTGGAATTTTCGTCAAGGACCGGCCACGATCGGCCTGGTACCTACTGATGAGCGTTCCGAGAAGTTGGACGTATACCGTAAAATGATCGATTTTTGTGTGCAGGCAGGTATTCCGGCTATGCACTCGCATTTTGGATTTATTCCAGAGGATCCGTCTTCGGTGCAGTATAAGGATTTCATCGAGGTGATGCGTGGCTTGGCTACTTATGCGAAGGAGCGTAATGTCATGATTTATTTCGAGACAGGGCAGGAGACTCCTATCACTTTAATTCGTGCGATCCGGGATATCGGTACGGGTAATTTGTTTATCAATTGTGATTTGGCGAATTTACTAATGTATGGCAAGTCGAACTCCTTGGATGCGGTCAAGTTGTTTGGTAACTTGATTAAGGAGTTCCATGCGAAGGATGGCAAGTATCCGGATCCTGGCAATCCGTATGAGCTGGGCCGTGAGGTACCGATCCCTACGGGCGATGTAGATTTCCCTGCTGTGATCGCTGAGTTGAAAAAACAAGGATTCAAGGGCGCTATAACAATTGAATGTGAGCTGAATGGTACTCGCCATGATTATGTGATCCAAACTCGTAAATATTTGCAAGAGTTGCTGGAACGATAGGCTGCTTAACCGCAATTGTAAGCGGTGTTGAATGCCCATTGTAAGTGCTTTATAATGCCCATTATAAAGAGCCTGCAATGGGCATTGTCGTAATTGTAAGAATTATCGACTGGAGTTGTTATTTTATTAGAAGGAAAAAATTATCTTTGCGTGTATACTGTCTAATTGTTAAAATAGAGGATAATGGAAGAGAAGAAAAGATTGACTCGTTCGGATGATAAGATGATAGGTGGCGTTTGTGCCGGTCTTGCGGAATACTTGGATATCGATCCGACGATCGTACGGATCGTATGGGTATTGATGGTTCTTTTCGCCGGATTCGGTATACTGCTTTACGTCATATTATGGTTGATAATGCCTAAACAACAGATCGGATAAAGAATGAATTTTGAAATATCGTCTTCGTTCAGTCCCACGGGTGACCAACCCGAGGCGATTGCGGCATTGTCGGAAGGGATCAAGAACGGCGTTCCTTTCCAGACACTTTTAGGTGTTACCGGTTCGGGTAAGACGTTTACGATCGCTAACGTGATAAAGGAAGTTCAGAGACCGACCTTGATACTCAGTCATAATAAGACGCTTGCCGCCCAGTTGTACAGTGAGTTTAAAGCGTTTTTCCCCAATAATGCGGTAGAGTACTTTGTCTCTTATTATGATTATTACCAACCGGAGGCCTATCTACCTTCTACCGATACCTATATAGAGAAAGACTTGGCGATCAATGAGGAGATCGATAAGCTGCGTTTGAGGGCTACGGCTTCCTTATTGTCGGGTCGTAAGGACGTGATCGTGGTCTCATCCGTATCCTGCTTGTATGGTATGGCGGATCCTACGGCTTTCGCCGAGAAAGTGACGCATCTGGAACGGGGTATGCGTATCGACCGGGATAAGTTGTTGCGCCGGTTTGTAGACGCCCTGTACGTGAATAATAAGCTGGAGTTCAAAAGCGGCTGTTTCCGTGTGAATGGCGATACGGTGGATATTTTCCCGGCGATCGAGACCTTCGACGGCATGGCGTACCGTATCGAGTTCTGGGATGATGAGATAGACCGCATCTCCTCTTTCAATCCGTTGACAGGCGAGGAGTATGATGAGCAAGATGAGCTGAATATTTATCCTACCAATTTATTCGTGACCACCCAAGAGCGTATCAATACGGCGATCGGTCAGATCGATGTGGATCTGGGGACGCAGGTGAATTTCCTCAAGGAGATCGGTAAGCCCTTCGAGGCGAAACGCCTGTATGAGCGTGTCACGTTTGATCTGGAAATGATCCGGGAGCTAGGGCATTGCTCGGGTATCGAGAACTATTCCCGTTATTTCGACGGACGCGCGGCGGGAGATCGTCCTTTCTGCCTGTTGGACTATTTCCCGAAAGACTTCATGCTAGTCGTAGACGAGAGCCATGTGACGATCCCGCAGATTCGTGCGATGTATGGCGGGGATTATGCCCGGAAGAAAAACTTGGTGGAGTATGGTTTCCGTTTGCCCTCGGCGATGGATAACCGTCCGCTTACCTTCGATGAGTTCGAGTCGTTGACGCCTCTAGGCATTTATGTGAGCGCTACTCCCGCCGATTACGAGTTGATAAAGAGCGAGGGAGTGGTGGTGGAGCAGGTGATACGTCCGACAGGCCTGCTGGACCCGATTATCGATGTCCGTCCTTCATTAAACCAAATCGACGACTTGATGGAGGAGATCACGCAGCGCTCGGCAAAAGACGAACGAGTCTTGGTGACTACCTTGACCAAGCGTATGGCGGAAGAGCTGACTACGTATATGACCCGCATGGGGGTACGATGCAACTATATACATAGCGATGTAGATACCTTGGAGCGGGTACAGATTATGGACGACCTGCGGAATGGCCTGTTTGACGTGCTGATCGGTGTCAACCTGCTACGCGAGGGGCTGGACTTACCGGAAGTCTCGTTGGTCGCTATCTTGGATGCGGATAAGGAAGGCTTTTTGCGTTCCCACCGATCCTTGACACAGACAGCCGGACGTGCCGCCCGAAACGTGAACGGAAAGGTTATCTTCTATGCCGATAAGATCACGGCGAGTATGCGACAGACCATGGACGAGACCAATCGCCGGCGGGAGAAACAGATGGCTTATAACGAGGCGCATGGCATTACTCCGAAGCAAGTCATGAAAAACAGTGTATCCATGCTTGCCGAGAAACAACAAACGGCGGAGCCTTACGCTTATATAGAGCCGGAACCAAGCTTGGTAGCGGACCCGGTCGTGCAATACATGAACCGTACGCAGCTTGAGAAGGCGATCGAGCGGACTCGCAAACAGATGACAGAGGCGGCGAAGAAACTGGATTTCATCGAGGCTGCCCAATTCCGTGACGAGCTGGTGAAATTGGAGGATTTACTGAAAACGAAAAAGGATTAGCTTATGAGAAGGGGAATGCTACTGCTCGGTTTTTGGGTGTGTGTATGTATGGTGTTTTTAGTGAACGCCCAAGAGCATACATCCCGTAAATTGTATTGTACGGATGAGGATCGTGCTATTTTCGATCGGTATTGTACTCAGATGGAACCTAAGAAGTCGTTACCCCTAGACGAGCTAATGATCCATACCGCCCTTTTCTTCCGGGGGACTCCTTATGTCGCCTCTACCTTGGAAAAGGAGCCGGAGGGCTTGGTGGTCAATCTGCGGGAATTGGATTGCACCACATTCGCGGAGACCGTATTGGCTTTATCCCGTACCCTGCGAGAGGAAAAAACTACCTTTGAGAACTTCTGTGAGAATCTACAACGGCTCCGGTACAGAGAGGGTACGATAGGGGATTACACAGATCGTTTGCATTATATGACGGACTGGTTCTATGAGAATGAGCGAAAAGGAATCGTGAAAGATATGGGGAGGGAAATCGGTGGTGCCTCCCTACCTTTGGATTTATCTTTTATCTCTACGCATCCGGATAGCTATAAGCAACTGAAGAACCATCCGGAAAGAGTTCGAAGGATGGCCGATAAGGAAAAGGAGATAAACCTACGTCCTCATTATTATGTGCCTAAACAGGAGATCGAGAAATGTTCGTCCGGAATCAAGAATGGCGATATCCTCTGTTTTGTTACTTCTATCAAGGGGCTGGACGTGACGCATGTCGGGATCGCCTATTGGAAGGATGGACAACTGACATTTATCCATGCCTCTTCTTCCGCTAAAAAGGGAATCATCCAAGCATCCTCCTTACGAGATTACGCCGAGGGGATAAAGAGCTGTAAAGGGATATTGGTAGCCCGCCCACTATCGATTCATTGAAATAACTCGAAGGCAAACTTGAATCCCATGCTTTGGTAATGCCAGCGATCGAATCCGGCGAATATCCCGATATTAAAGATATGGTTCCCGATCCCGTATCCGACTTCCGTATAGCTAGGCAAGACCGGTGTCCATAGCTGGCTCCAATAAAAGCGTTCGGAGAGGATATAGCGTGAGGCCGTTTGCATGAACTTTTTCGTGGAGTTGATGCGGAGAACCTTAAATAAGATAAAAGGGCTTTCATACATGAAATGTGCTTGTATATACTTATCGGAGGCATTGAACCACTCGCCTTTCAGTAGATTGAAGACTCCGCCAATCTGATCATCCCACGTATCGGGGAAATTCCTGCGGGTGAAATACCTAAAGTCTGCGAAATAGGTAGACTTCTGTTGTGTATAAAGACCGGCGCTGATATGATAGTTCAATCGTCTGCACAGGCCAAGCATAAGGCTTTGATGCACGTCCGCCTCTATACGTCCGTAATCTCCTGAGCTTTTCCCGACTCCGGGGATACCTCTCGCTATTTCGATTGATATCGTGGGATAGTAAGAATAGACATACTCCTTCCGGTATCCGTCCATGCGATAATATTGGCGGGGGGTATAGGAGAAACCGAGCGTGGGCGTAAAGTCATTATAATTTTGACTAAGTATTTCCTCTACATCATCCCCGGGATCAATCGCCACTTTCTTTTTAGAGGGGATACGGCGATGGTAAGAGATGCCTGTTGTTAATTGAAACCCATTGAATAACTCGATGGAGTTTTTTATTTCCGCATAGTAATGTTTGAAATACTCAAGGTTTAAATCATCGAAATTGAAGGTGGAATCCTTCAATTCCTCATTGATCTTTTGGGTGATCTCGGAAGAATAACTCTCATTACTGTTTCCTACTTCTACCGATAAGATTCCCCGTTTCTGCGGCGAGTATTCCCAATCGCCTCCGACCTTGAAAAATATCTGCTTGCGCTTGAATACGTAACCAATCTCCGGACGGAAACGAATCTGTTTGTCACGGGCGAATGTCTTGCTGATACGGAATCGCTGTTTGTAAGTGATGCCGTTACGGGCGGAATAACCCAATTGGAACGGATTTAGAAAGCCGGAATATTTAATACGGGTCGTTTTATAATCCATATTGACCGTATTCGTCAACTGCTCCGTTAGCTTAACGTACTTCTGGAGATCATCGGCCGTATCGATTTTACTTATATTCTGCTCTTGGGCTTTACTATATAAGTGGGTTTCATCCGGACTCAAGGGATTGTCACGATGGATATTCCAATACGTGGAATCCCTGATAATAGGAACCGTATCGGACGAGAGTTTGTAATAATTGGTCAGGTCCAAGGATTTCCATTTATGGCTTTCGTTGTCCTCCTCCACCCATTCCACTTCCTGATACTTAAAGGAAGAATGGTAGGTGGTTGCCACTGCGTTTCCCAATACCCTGTATCGGAGGAATAGATCCGCCTTCTCGGGTAGGATGAACCGTCTGAAATCCCGTCCGTAGCTCATGACTAGGTTGAATTCGGCGAAAGAGTAACGACCGTTCATATCGATCTTGTCGATCGTCCATGACTGGTCGATGACATATAGATCCCCGCATACCAATTTCTGGCTCCATTGCTTCGGTAGGAAACGGATTTTGTAAATCGTCAAGCCGTTGATAGTCTCCAGCCCTTCCAAGTTGAACGTATAAAACTTAAAAGCGTTGCTAGCTATCGGCATGAAGATAGCATCATCGTAAGCGGTAGGGGAGTATACGTTCAAATTCAAGAAGGCCAAGGCCTCCTGCTGCTTTTTCCCGTTGGGTATGCTGTTTCCGTTGACCGCCTTTAGATCATGAAGATAATTCTGCGGGGCGTTAAATTTAGATTGACAGACCATTTCAAAAAGCATATCCTTATTTTTCCGGTCGATAGGAAAGATATGATGGGCGAGACGTATTAACATATTTTGTTTTAAAATTTCTGTACGTCCTTTGATATAAATCTCAGCCTCGTATTTCGATACCGTATTTTGGTATTGGGCCGCTTTTTCGATGACAAGGTGCATGATCGAGTCCGCCCGTTCTCTCGTTTCTCGATTCCCCTTGCCAAAAGACAGGATCTTATCACTATAAGTATCAGTGCTCTTTGCGAAAATACTTATAGAGATTAAAATCAAGGTAAGTATCGAATATAACTTTTTCAACGATTTTACATTCTTTCCAGACAAACATAATGAATAAATTTCAGTTTAGACGTGAAAGAAAGTAAAATGTTACAATATGGTGTAATTAATCGTACAAAAGTTTTTATTTTTTCAAAAGAAAAATCGTATATTTGTGCTTCATAAGTATGTTATATAGCAGTCGTGGTTAAACAGCAAAAAGAAGAGGTCGATTTATCGGCCAGTTTATCAGAGGTGTGGAGGGTTCTGACCGATAAGGAACGTGAGATCCTCCGTAGTAATTCGACGATCCAGCATTTCAAACGTAACGAGTTGATTTATTGCGAGGGCGACGAACCAAAGGACATGATGTGCTTGTTAAAGGGTAAAGTGAAGATTTACAAGGATGGAGTAGGTGGCAGAAGCCAGATTATCCGAATGATTAAGCCTGTGCAGTATTTTGGTTACCGGGCTAGTTTCGCTCAAGAAGATTACTTGACGAACGCTTCCGCATTCGAGGCTTCTACGGTTTGCATGATTCCTATGACAGTGGTTACGGGCCTTTTAATGAGCAATCCGAATTTGGCTATGTTTTTCATCCGACAATTATCCATTGATCTCGGTATCTCGGATGAACGTACGGTTAACCTTACGCAAAAACATATTCGTGGGCGATTAGCTGAATCTTTGTTATTCCTGAAAGATAGTTACGGGTTGGAAGAAGACGGTGCTACGTTAAGCATCTATTTGGCTCGTGAAGATCTGGCAAATCTATCTAATATGACTACATCGAATGCTATTCGCACGTTGTCCACCTTTGTGGCGGAACGTATCATTGCTTTAGACGGTAGAAAGATTAAGTTGATAGATGAAGATCGGTTGAAGAAGATCAGCAAGATGGGATAATTAGATTATTGATCGTAAAAATAAGAAATAAAGGGGCCTTTTTAGTAAGGGCCCCTTATTTTTTATAGGATCGCTTGGCGTAGACGTACCAAACGTGTCAAAAGATCTTCCAATAAATCCAGTTTTAGCATATTGGCCCCGTCGGATTTGGCTTGGCTTGGTTCCGGGTGGGTCTCTATAAACAGGCCGTCCGTGCCTACGGCTATAGCGGCTTTCGCTATCGTCTCGATAAGGGCGGGCAATCCACCGGTCACGCCGGAGGTTTGGTTCGGTTGCTGCAAGGAATGGGTTACATCCATAATGACTGGGAAACCGAATGTTTGCATTTGCGGGATACCCCGGAAATCGACAACAAGGTCGGTATAGCCGAATGTCGTTCCCCGCTCGGTGATCATGACATTATCATTTCCTGCGTCCACTACCTTTTGTACGGCGAATTGCATGGCACCCGGCGAAAGGAACTGTCCTTTCTTTATATTGACGATCTTCCCGGTCTCGGCCGCCGCTACCAATAAATCCGTTTGGCGGCATAGGAAAGCCGGGATTTGAAGGACATCGACATATTCGGCGGCCATGGCAGCTTCCGTTGTCTCATGGATGTCGGTAACGGTGGGAATATTGAACGTCTCGCCCACCTTCCGTAAGATCTTTAACGCCTTCTCATCCCCGATGCCCGTAAAAGAATCCAGACGGGAGCGATTCGCTTTCCGATAGGAGCCTTTGAATACATAGGGTATATGCAGTCTTTCCGTGATACCCACTATTTTCTCGGCGATACGTAACGCCATATCTTCCCCCTCGATTACGCAAGGACCTGCCATCAAGAAGAAGTTCTCGCTTTTATTTAGATCGTTTATTGTTATCATAGCTGATTATTTAGAATTCGCATTGTTGTCGCTATTTTTTCTTCGGTCGGTAGGGTGGCGTCTATCCAATGAATCTCGCAACCCCGGCGTTCCATGCCCCGGAACCAAGTCATTTGCCTCTTGGCGAATTGATGGATCGCTATCTCGAGTTGCGAGACCATCTCCTCAAAAGAAAGCTCCCCGATAATATATAAAGTAAGAAACTTATATTCCAATCCGTAATAGATCAAGTCCTCCGGTTTAACACCCGTAGCCAAGATCGTACGAACCTCATCCACCATTCCTTCGTCCAACCGGGTCCGCAAGCGTCTGGATATTTTTTCCCTACGTAATTCCCGGTCGATGTGGATACCGATGATCAGGCTGTTGATCGGATTATATTCATTTACGTCTGGTGCCTGAGTCTTATAATACTCCTCGATCTCGATCGCACGGATAGCCCGCTGGGCGGTGTCCACGTCCGTTTTATTATGTAATATCTTATAAGAGGCGAGGATGGTTTCCAGCTCCTCCAAGGTTTTATTCCTCAAGGATTCCCTTAGCTCAGGATTTTGAGGCACGTCTAATAGCTTATATCCTTTTAATACGGCCTCTATGTACATCCCGGTTCCTCCGCATAAGATCGGGAGTTTACCCCTCCGCTTCATATCCTCATAGACCCGGAAAAAGTCATGCTGATACTCAAATACGTTATATTTATAGCCGGGCTCGCAGATATCGATCAAGTGATAGGGGATTTGTTTTCCATTCACGTTGTAATCGGCCAAATCCTTACCCGTCCCGATATCCATAGAACGATAGATCTGCCGGGAATCAGCGCTGATGATCTCCGTATCCAACTGGGCGGCGAGAGCGGCGGCGAAGGTCGTCTTTCCGGAAGCCGTAGGCCCTAGAATCGTGATAAGTTCATATGATTTCATGATACAAACGTACGAAAAAAAAGGCCATCCTCAAAGAGGATAGCCTTTTCTATGTAGAGTGGTAATAAATTACTTACCAGCGATAACGCGAGCCATCTCACAAACTTTGTTTGAATAACCCCACTCGTTGTCGTACCAAGATACGATCTTAGCGAAGTTAGAATCCAAAGAGATACCAGCTTTAGCGTCGAAGATAGAAGTGTTAGCACAGCCACGGAAGTCAGTTGAAACAACTGCGTCTTCAGTATAACCAAGAACACCTTTCAATTCGCCTTCAGAAGCTTCCTTCATTGCAGCGCAGATGTCAGCCATAGAAGCCTCTTTCTCAAGAACTACTGTCAAGTCAACAACAGAAACATCAGAAGTCGGTACACGGAAAGCCATACCTGTCAATTTGCCGTTCAATACAGGTAATACTTTACCTACAGCCTTAGCGGCACCCGTTGAAGAAGGGATGATGTTCTCAAGGATACCACGACCACCTCTCCAGTCTTTCTTAGAAGGACCGTCTACAGTCTTCTGAGTAGCTGTAGCAGCGTGAACTGTCGTCATCAAACCTTTAACGATACCGAACTTGTCGTTCAAAACCTTAGCGATAGGAGCCAAGCAGTTTGTAGTACAAGAAGCGTTAGAGATAATGTCTTGACCTGCGTAAGTTGTATGGTTAACACCGTAAACGAACATAGGAGTAGCGTCCTTAGAAGGAGCAGACATGATAACTTTCTTAGCGCCAGCTTGGATGTGCTTGCGAGCTGTCTCGTCTGTCAAGAAGAAACCAGTAGACTCAACAACAACGTCAGCGTCAACCTCGTTCCATTTCAAGTTAGCAGGATCCATCTCAGCAGTTAAACGGATCTTGTTACCGTTTACAACCAAAGCGCCGTCTTCTACAGCTACTTCGCCGTCGAAACGACCGTGTACTGAGTCATATTTCAACATGTATGCCAAGTAATCAGCATCCAAAAGGTCGTTGATACCTACAACTTGAATATCGTTGCCAAAGTTAGCAACTGCAGCACGGAACACCATACGTCCGATACGGCCAAAACCGTTAATACCTAGTTTGATCATTGTAATAAAACTTTTTATGGGTTTATTAATAATAAGTCTTTATTTTTATCTCTTATCCATCGCAAGGAGTAGATATTCATTTTATCCTTGCTTTAACGACTGCAAATGTAGTCATGTTTTTTGTATTGAGCCTTATAATATAGCGAGAAAAAAACTGCCCTCTAACATAAATTAATTGTTGGAGGTTATTTCTTTTTCTTGAATAAGAGATTTGAGAACCATTTTTTCGCTTTTTTGATTCCCCACGTCATAATAAATGGTTGAGCGAGATCCCAAGCGATGGGAATCATACCTTTCGCTATGGATAAATAGTCTGAGATCCCTAAAGCGATGGAGGGTTGTCCGGCCGTTACGGGAGCTGTGTTCTTGTCGTTTGTTTTTGTCGTTGACTTATTGCTAGGGAAAAGGAGAGACGATAGTCCGGATAACAACAAACTTCCGGCGTTCTCCTGTATATAAGAGAAATCCTCATTCAATTTCTGTTCCTGCCGCTTACATTGTCTCTGTATGCGTTCTTTGTCAGAAATCAGTTTCTCCAGTGGGGTTTGCTGGTTGTTCATCGTTTGTCGCATTATTTTTATCGTCATTCGCCGTCATGGCGGCTATTACCTCATTTAATACTTTTGTGCTGATCCTGTCCCTATTCATTATTATAATGCCGATAAGTAGCAGGTACAAGACCGCCACGATACCGAATCCGAACCCGGAGGAGCCGAGCCAATCCCCTAGGAAGAAGCCCAAGGCCAAGAATATGAACAAGATGGCGAAGAATGCCAAAAACAATAATATCAAGCCATATGAGAGAACGGCTATGACTTTACCCGTTCTCTCATATGTACTCAACTTTAGGAGCTCAAGTTTTAACTCCACATAAGCCGATACATCTTCTTTCAGCTCACGGAAGACTGTTCCTGAATCTTTCTCCATACAAAGCTTATTCAGCTACGATTTCTTCTGTTGCCTGTACTACTTCTTGCTTTCCTTCTTTATATTTGGCAAGAGCGGAGTTAAAACCTTCTTTTACTTTTCCGACAACACCGTTCAATTCTTCCAGTAATTGTTCTCTCTTATCTGTCGCTGCCAAATAACCTACAGCGGCACCAACAGCCGCGCCTACTACAAGGCCAAGTAATAATTTTGAATCTACGCTTTTCATAACTTTTTCTTTTTAGAAGTTTCCACTAAGATAACGTATTTATTTGGATTAAGGTTTATCCTTGTCTTAACTTTTGTTGTTAAAAAAAGTTATCCTTTTAAGACCTTCACGGCAACCCAGTTATTTCTTTCGTTATAAGAATCCAATTTCAGCCCGTTTTTCTGACATTCAGCTTCTATCGCCGGGATATCTTCTACATAAAAGCCGCTCATAAATAGGATGCTTCCCTGTTTCATACTGTTTGTATATTGACAAATGTCATTCAGGAGGATGTTCCGGTTGATATTGGCAAAGACGATGTCGAATAGTCCGAATTCCTTGATTTTCTCGGCGCCGCCCAAGGCAACTTGTATGTCTTCGGTATGATTCAGGCGGATATTCTCTAGGGCGTTGTTATAAGCCCATTCGTCGATGTCGATGGCCGCTACCCGTTTCGCCCCTTTCAGCCGGGCCAAGATGGCCAGCACGGCTGTGCCGCATCCCATATCCAGTAGCTCCTTGCCTTCTAGGTCTAGTTTCAGCATCTCACTTATCATCAAATAAGTCGTTTCGTGATTGCCGGTGCCGAAAGCCATTTTCGGGTCTATTATTATATTATATGTATAGCCGGGCTCCGCCTCGTGGAAGGAGGCACGGATGATGCATTCGCTTCCGATCCGGATGGGTTTGAAATAATTCTTCTCCCATTCCTCATTCCAGTCCTTGCTTTCTACCCATTTGGAGGTGTAATCGATCCGGGTATTCTCTAGCGGAAAGTCGGCCAGTTTATCATCCAATGTCTTTTTGTCGTATAAAGCCTCGGATATATATCCCAGCAAACCCTTCTCGCTTTCCGTAAAGCTCTCAAAACCGATTTCCCCCAACTCGGCGGCCAGCACGTCATTGATAATCTCTTTTTCGATAGGAGAGGTGTATGTGAAACTAAGTTCGTAGTAGTTCATGTCGTATCTTTTTGTTTATTTTCTATATTGTCCGCAAACATACGAAAAAATCTGTTGCCTATTCAAATATCACGAAGCCTAATACAATTCCGCATATTCTTTCTCCGCGTCGAAGCAGGGGCAAGCCTTGCGGATATAGGGGCTGAGTTGGTAATGTCCCAGGATATGCGCTGACGGGTAATCACGGCGTAGCTGCCGCAAGAGATCGAGCAGGGTACAACGCTGGGCGTAGGTGCGGGTATCAGCGGGAAGACCTCGCTCATCCAATCCGCCCTCGTAGCAAATACCCAGACTGTGATCGTTCCAGCCCGAGGCGTGTGCCCCGATCTGGTTCTCCGGCCGGCAGCGGTGCAGCTCGCCATCCCGGGTGATATAGTAATGATAGCCGATGTCGGCGAACCCACGATCCTTGTGTGCGCTTCGAAGCGCTTCCACGGGAAAATTCCGGTCGTACCGTGTTGCGCTGCAATGAATTACAAGGAGGCGAACCTCCCTGTAATTCTGGTAAAAGCAATATTGTTTCATTTTTATTCTTTTTTTAGTTTGTGTGTTACTTTTCTCTTGAAAGAAAAGTAACCAAAAGTTCAAGGCTGACGCGGACGGGCTACTCGTCGGCCTTCGCTCGCTGTCGCGTCCCAACTCGCTTCGCTCAAACAGGGACGCTCCTGTCGCTCACTTCGGCCGCCTCGCTTTACGCCCGCCCGCTAAGGCCGGAGGGAGAGCCGTTCCCGGCTCTTTGAGGAGAGGCCGGCCCCTTGAGAAAGACTGTCCTTCTGGGTAGAGGGTGTCCTCTTTGGGGGAGGTTGTCTTCTTTAGGGAGTGGGAACGGGTGGGGGAGGCTTGCTAAAACAATTGGCAAGCTTGCAGGCCGAAGGCTCCCGCAATGGCGGTAGCAACAGCGATGATCACTTTGAGAATGGTACTCCAAACAGACTTCTTCATGATAATTGATAATTAATAGTGAACAATGAATAATGAACAATGAATAATGATATCACGGACGATATAAGAGGAAAGCGGAGCTTTCCTTTGGACGGCCTCAGCGGACGGGCGTGAAGCGGAGAGACCGTAGCGAGCGCCCGGAGCATCCCTGTTTGAGCGTAGCGAGTTGGGATGCGACAGCGAGCGAAGGCCGACGAGTAGCCCGTCAGCGTCAGCCTTGACCTTTTGGTTACTTTTGGGTCAAGCCAAAAGTGACATACCGATTGGGTACAAGCCAAAAGTGACACGCTAGATCTCGTCAGGCGATTCCGAGTCGTCCCCTCCGGAAGCGGGCTTCTTGCTGATATCGACAGAGGTCTCCCCGGCCTTCTCCGCACGAAGCACGGCTTGCTGAGCCTTGCGGCTGGCCACCGGCTGGAACTCCAGTCCGGCGAAGATGTTCTTCAGGTCCTCACCCGGTATATACTGGATGTTGACACCGGTGATGTTTGTAGATGTGAATTTCTCAAGACTCTCCGCCCCCTCGTTGAGTATCTGTAGACGGAATTTGCCTAAATCGCCGAAATCCACCTGCTTTCCCTCTTGGAGGGCATCGAGCAGGTTCTCGACGGTGGAGATCAATACCGCTACCACGTCCGCACGGCTGACGGTGGTTTGCATGGATACCCGGCGACTCAGTTGCTTGAGCGACAGCTCTCCATTGATCTGTGCCGTGGCGTACGCTTTCGCCGGCTCGTCTTTCTTCAAAGGGTTGGGCCGAAGGGCCACACTGTAATTTAATGCCATAGTTTTGATAATTTAAAATTAAAAATTGAAAATTGAAAATGGGATCGATCTGTTTTCGATTACGAATGTACGACTTCCGGTTTCCTCCGGAATGAGTCTCGTAGAGGCGGTGTGAAATCGGGGTATATAAGGTGATAAAAGATGAATATTAGTGGATCGGATCGTTGCCGGATTCGTACTTTTTCAGTATCTTTATTCCTGTAAATGAATTGAAAAACACCTATTTTATGCAAACAAACAACGAATATCTGGATGAGTGGCCGGTGCGCCCTTATAGCAAACGGGAGTTGGCCATGGCCTATGCTCCCGATATCAGTCCGTGTTCCGCCCTCAACCGCTTGGCGGGATGGGTCCGGCATCATCAGAAGCTCAGCCATGAGCTGGATGAGACAGGCTACCAAAACCGGCAACGGATTTTCACCTCCCTGCAAGTGGAACTGATCTTTCGCTATTTGGGCCGTCCTTGAACGAGGATCTTCCACGTTCGCTTTCGCATGCGTATATCGGCATCGCTTCATGCGTATATTGACGTTAGCCCACACGTATATCGGCGTGGCCCTGTACGGGCGTAGGCGTGAGGCGATGCCGGTGTACGTGTGGGGCGTGCGAGTAATGCAAATAATGCAAGTAGTGCAGTACCTGTTTTCCCACACACGTGCGTACATACTTAAAAGAAGAGGAGGAAGAGGGATTATGTTTTCTTATAATCCCCTCGTTTTTCTCCCTTTCGGACGATTCCCTGTTTCTGCCAACGTTGCAAGCAACTGCATGCGGTGTTTTTGGGTATCTTCAGCTTCTCGGCTTCTTCCAAGAGGGATTGATAGGTGAAATCCGTATCCAAGGCGATGAAGAGACGTTCTTGGTCGGCCATGCCCCGGTTCTTCACCTCGTTGGCGGGAAGGAACGAGAGTATGTGTACGGCGTGTAGGTACATAGGCTCGGCCAAGGAAAGGACCGCTTGGAAATCATCCTCTTGGATGGAGAGATCCCAGCGGGTGATGATCCCGTCCTTGATGTTGTCGGCGCAGGTCTGCGGGTCTGGCGTGAGCCGGGGCGACTTGCGCAGGCTGGCGGCGAAGTCTCCCGCCTCCTCGCATTCCCCTGTTATTCGCAATAGGGCGACGATCGACAGGATACGTCCGATATTGATGGCCATCCGTACGACGGAGCTGTTCATCTCGTTGCCGGTGCCCTTCCGGGAGCGCTCGAACAAGGTTTGGAACACCTCGTTGAAGGAGACGATTTGCGCGTCGGTCAAGCGAAGCGAGATCACCCCCAGTTTCTGGATCTCTCTCAAGTGAGCGATCCAGTCCTTGCCCAATTTCTGGAACTCCAGCGACGTGTCGGTCCGCTGTAGGCTGAACTGGTTGATCCAGTGAAGTACACGGGGCATATAATAGAACATTTGCCGGGAGAACAATCCGTTCTCGCTGGAAGGGATCAGCGGCTTCACCTGCCCGGGTGTTCCGCTTATCAATACCGACAGGTGTGAGTGCCGCAGCTCCCGATACTCCCGGTCTGTCCGCCGGTTGTAACTGAGTGGGTCGTGATCGAACGAGCTGCGGATCACCTCGCTCCAATGGCCATAATCCGAGGCGATGGAGTTGCTGACCATGTCCGCCTCGGTCTCGCAGATGATCCCCACGCCGCCCGAGTCGATGATATTCTGCAAGATACCGGTACCGGTGTTGTTGCCGGAGAATATAAACATACGGTTGAGAGGCATTTCCGGCTCCTCGGCTTTCGCCTTTTCCCGTCCCAAGGAATTGAAGGAGGTCATCTCTTTCTTATACCTTTTCATCTCCTCCGCCACGGTCGCCCGGATCTCGTCGTGGATCGGTTGCACGAGCATTCGCGTCCACGCGAGCACGCCTTTTCCGGAGGCGGGGGGAGCGACGACGAAGGTTTGCAAACTGGAGAAGAACCATTTGCCTCCATATAGGAACCGCAGCGTCTGGGCGAGCGAGGCGCCCAAGGTGGTGAGCCCGCCCAGAAGGAGTACATCCCGTTGCTCCCGGCTCTGTCCGAACGCCATGATCTGCCGCAACATCCGGGGCCACTCATGCCCCTCGGGGAAGAAGGGCAGGTGGGTGAACGGATCGACCTGCTCCTCGATCTCGGTCTCTACATTATTATCGCACGCACGTGTGTGGGAAACAGGTGCTGCATTATTTGCATTACTTGCATTACTTGCGTGCGTATTGCGGGGGCGGCTTGGAGGCTCCAAGCGTACGCCCGCCAGTTCGGCCAAGTGGAAGGCCGTACCGAGGTGTATCCTGTGGTCTCCCTTTTTCAAGGAGTTGGAGAAAAGTCGTTCGGCCTTCTCCCGGTTAAACTTCACCGATAGGGAACACAGGGCGATGAAACCTTCTCGTCCTGCCTCGCCGCAATCGTTGGCGATGGCAAACGCCAAGCGTACGTATTCACAATATCCGGGGGCGATATCTACACCCGCCGAACGAACCGCTTCTACTAAGCGGGATAAACTGTCTGACATGTAATTTATGATTTATGAGTTATGATTTCAAATCCTAAAGAGTGCGTTGGGATCATGACATAGGAAACAGGAGCGGACGATGTCTTTGCCGCTCGGGTCTACTTTCTGGGAGCCTCGCGTCTCTCCGTCGCCATACACATATTCCACGTAGTTCATTACGCCTAGGATATGCTCGGAGATATAGGCGGGTGTCTCGTTTCCGGGATGTTCCGGATAGGGGACGAAAGCCTTTACGCCTCGTTCGCTCGGGCTGATGAAGCAGAGAGCGGGGCATAGGTAGGCATCGTCGAACAGCTGTCTTCGGAGAGCTTCCGCCTCCGCGGTAGAGTCCAATCCGTCTACATCCACTACTACCAATCCGCTCGGGGCTAGGAGCCGATCGCTTTTCCGGTAGGAGAAAGTCCCGCAAGGCGTGACATACGGTAGCGTTTGCCGTTTCAGCTCGCTGAATCGTTCCTTGTCACCCGTCTCAAGCGGGAGGCGGAGCTGCCGGGTGAGGCGTTCGAGGGCCGGATCGCCGGTGATGAGTCGGGCCACCTCCTGTAAGGTGACTTCTCGACTGGGATATACGGTAGCCGGTCGTGATACTCGTCCCGTTAGGCTATCTTTGACCGGTGAGATCGGGGCTGCGAAAAGGGACATTTTAAATTCATTTTTCATGTATTCTTTTTCTTAAGATTAACGGCGGTGAAGGTCGGATTAATAAAATAAAGTGCGGGACGAACAGTTCGTCCCAATGTTAATGGTGTTGACATGATTAAATAAAAGATAACAGAATAAACAAGGATTTAAGGAGGATTTATATGAAAAAAGAAGACGTGGTGGGGGGTATGTTGGCTTATATAGCCCACCTTCGTGAGGTGGGGCGTTATTCCACGGCGAAGAGTTATCTGGACGCTTTACGCTCGTTCAAGTGTTTTTGCGGGATGGAGGAAATCCCTTATGCCTATATAGACAAAGAGAGGCTCTTGCTTTATCAGGCATGGCTGTCGAAGCGGGGCTGTATGCGCAATACGGTGTCCACCTATATGCGGCGAATCCGGCATATCTATAACTTGGCGGTGGAGGCTGGCGAGGTTTCGTATATCCCGAATCTGTTCAAGGGGGTGTTTACAGGCGTGGAGAGCAAGCGGAAGAAGGCGTTGCCTCTGGATAGCTTGCGTTCGTTGATGGGGACTCCGAGAGTTGAGCCGGAGATGCGGAGAACCCAGCTGTGTTTTTGCCTGATGTTCTCGTTCAGCGGGATGGCGTTCGTGGATTTCGCCCATTTGCGGAAAGAGAATGTCAAGGACGGGGTCTTGTCGTACCACCGTCAGAAGAGCGGGTCTTTCATCCGGGTGGAGATCCCGGCCGATGTACGGCTCTTGTTGGATGAGTTGGCGGTTTGCACGGACAAGGACTCGCCTTACCTGTTCCCGTTTCTGAGCGGGAAGAAAACGGGTGAGGCGGCCTATGCGGAATACAACGGCGCCTTGCTGCGCTTTAACCGCGCCTTGAGGTCGCTGGCGGAGACTTGTGGTGTGGGTGAGCCGGTCACCTCGTACACGATCCGTCACTCTTTCGCCACGACCTTGAAGGAACAGGACGTACCGATCGAGATGATCAGTGAGCTGTTGGGGCATACGTCTATCAAGACCACGCAAATTTACTTGAAGAGCTTTTCCTTGGAACGTCTGTCGGCGGTGAACCGGGCTTGCTTCGAGAGCGTGTATAAACCGGTATCCGAGGTAGGGTAAGAGATTGGCTACTCGGGAAGTAGCGTATTCTTTCATGCTGCGAATATAGTAAAAAATAACTAAAAACAAGCGAATAGATCCGCTTGTTTACTCATTGTAGGCGTTTGATCCTCTCGATTCTTTGATTTTCCCATTTTATCCTAAACGTATAGACATGGTGACGCGGGTGAAACGACCTCTTGTTCCCGGTATCATTCCACCATGCCTCATAACCTGTGTGTGTATCCCTGTAGAGACGGGGCGTGCCCCGTCTCATCTCCTCAAAATGGTATTTAAATTACCGTCAGACGATGGGAGACGGAGCACGCTCCGTCTCTACAGCTGGGTAATTTTCACCTCCTTTTACGCTACTTCCCGAGTAGCTAAATATTCACTAGGTATGGTAATTTTCAGAAATGCCATATTTGAAAACTTAAAGTGCTGTGTGTTAGGCGTAAATAGGGTACGCTTGGCAGGGCTTTGAATTGTCGTTTAATCAGAGGGGAACTCCTCGTATATCTTAGGGAAAAGAGAATCATGCCGACGCGTATTTTGAGAAACGATCGCCCGAAGGGGGGCTTGACACAGGCCGGCAAGCGTCATGACTTGAAAGCCGTGCGCTGGTACGTGCTCACGCTTCCTACCGCCGCGGGTGGACGGCGTGACCGGATCAGTCCCTCCAAAGGCTTGGACGTGGAGCTTTCCCGGCGGGAACGTCGGGGAGAGACTCTTTTCGAGTATTTCGCCCCCTCGTACGTGGAGGTACGAAAGGTGGGTGGCAAGCTGGTCAACACGAGGCGACCTTTGCTGTTCAACTACGTGTTTATCCGTTCTTCGGTAGAGGAAATCTTCCGCATGAAGCAGGCACTCCCCTTGTATAATTTCCTTCCCCGTGTCTCTTCCGGGAGTACGACCTATTTCCCGCACCTCTTGGATCAGGAGATGGCGAATTTGCGCTGGGTGGCGGAGGCTTACTCCAACGAGCTTCCGGTGTACGTGCCGGAGAGTACCCGCTTGTTGAAGGGGGATCGGGTACGCATAACATCCGGTTATTTTACCGGGATGGAGGCCGAGGTGGTGATCCAGCCGGGCGGCGGTCATAAGGAGGTGATGGCGCGCATACTGGATTGCATGTGGGTACCCTTGTTCGAGGTGAAGGCGGGTGAGTACGAGTTGATCGAGTTGAACGCGAAGAGCAAGCACGTTTATACCCATCTGGACAACGACCGCCTGTCGGAGGGCCTGCACGAGGCCTTGGGACGTTACCATGCTTCCGGCAGTGTCTGCGAGGAGGATCGACGATTGGCCGGCGAGGTACTGCGGGGGTATGCCTCTTTGCGTGCGGAGACAGACGTGATGCGCTGCAAGCTGTGCGCGTTGCTCCTCCCGACCTATAAGCTGTCGGGCGATGAGGAGGCTTTCGTTCGCTTGCACGACACGATGCGCGGCTTATTGCCTGTCGTGAAAGCACCGCAATCCCGTGCCCTGTTGCTGGTCACCTTGTACGGCTGTACGGATAACGCTCTCTACCGTCGCATGGCACACGAGCTAGTGGATCCTTGGCAAGTCGATCTCTCGCCTAAGAAAAGTAAATTATCCTTGATCCGCCGGCTGGGCGACTATGATAGATGGCTGGGCCACGAATCGGTTGACAGTTGAGAAGTGGCAGTTGACAGTTTAAATCATAATCCAAAATTCATAATTCAAATTTGATGTCTACCCTTCCTTCCGGCGTTCGTTTGGTGGCGTTGCTGAACGACCATTTGTGCGAGATCATGGGGCGCGAGCGTGCGAACCATACCTCCATGCACTTGTATTGTACGGGGCCTTACTGGGTCGCCTTCGAGCGTTCGGCCTATCAGTTACGCCGTGCGTTCCCGGACAGCGAGACCACGCCGATGCGCCTGTTCGGGTATCCGTTTCCGGTCGTGATGGTGTCCGTAACGGATCGCTCGCTGCGTTCGTACGCCCGCAAGCATATCTTGCGGATCGACGAGCCGGATTATAAGCGATTGACCGTCCCCGTTTTCCCTGCGGAAGATTACCGGTTGTGGCACGACCGGGAGGTATCGGGACTGCCGTATCCCCACACGTACGGATTTCAGAGAAATTAATACGATTATCACATATGTACCGACAACAATCCTTTCCCCGTCTGGGTGATTACATCGACACGCTGCTGAAAGTCACCAAGCTGACCAAATCCATCGTCTGCGTAACCGGAGGTATGGGCGGCAGTACCTATAACGCTTTAAAAAAGGTATAGACATGCATTTCAGCATCTATGTCCGTCTGTTGGACCTCCTTTGGGAACATCTGGATGACGAGGATCGTTTCCGCCGGCTGGCCCACGAGGCCGTGGAGCGGTATATCGCTTACATGCGGGGGAAGATGGATGGAGGAAAGAATTAATCTTATACGTTAGGATCATGCAAACATCTTTGTTTCTATTATTCGGTTTCCTGTTTGCCGTATCGCTCGGCATGGTGATCATCCCGAGGATCTTGGTGATTTCCCATAAGAAACGGCTCTATGATGTCCCGGACGCCCGTAAGGTACATACGATGCCGGTTCCCCGTCTGGGTGGGCTGTCCTTTTTTCCGGTGATCCTGATGTCGATGTTCTTGGTGATCGGTTTTCGTCTGTACTTTTGGGATATGGACACCTCGAGCTTGTCATTCAATATGCTTTATGAGTACCTGTTCCTGTTCGTGGGCATGACGCTGCTTTATCTGGTGGGTGTTTGCGACGATCTGGTCGGTGTAGGCTACCGCTATAAGTTCGCCGTGCAGATCGCCGCTGCGTTGCTGCTGGTGCTATCCGGCAACTGGTTCGACTCGTTTGGTGGCTTGTTCGGTATTTACTCGGTGCCGGTTTGGGTAGGGGTGCCGTTTACGGTGTTTATCGTGGTATATATAACAAATGCCATTAACTTGATTGATGGTATCGACGGCCTGGCCTCGGGCCTGTGTTGTATCGCCTTGTCGGTCTTGAGCGTGATATTCTTTCTTCGTGGGCAGTATGTTTACGCCTTGTTGGCGATCTGTACGCTGGGTATCCTTATGCCCTTTTGGTGCTACAACGTGTTCGGTAACGCCAACCGTGGACATAAGCTTTTCATGGGGGATGCCGGCAGCCTTACGCTGGGCTACGTGATCAGCTTCCTGATCATCCACATGAGCGTGACGAACGAGGTCTCTCCGACATTGTCCAACCCGTACATGGTGATCGCTTTCTCTACGGTACTGGTTCCGCTGCTGGACGTGATCCGTGTGGTCTTGCATCGCCTGCGTGAGCACAAGAATCCGTTTTTGCCGGATAAGAATCACTTTCATCATAAGTTGTTGCGCACGGGGATGCGGGTGCGGATAGTGATGGTTTGTATCATTGCGATTTCCGCTTTCTTTATCCTGCTTAATAGCTCGTTGGCATGGCGTGTTGACATAACCTATTTGTTTTTCTTAAACCTCTTTTGCTGGAGTATATTGCATGTAGGCTTGAATGGGCTGATTAAGCGTAATCGGGAACGGAAAGAGAGCGAACAACTGCGGTAAGTGAAGAATTATTATCGGGATAGGTGTGGGGAAATCGTAAATGTGATTTTATTTGTAGATAAAGAAGGATAAATATAAGACTCATGGATACTCGACAAGCAGAAATAGGAGATAAGATCCATTTTGCGGTGATGGCCATAGAAGCCTCCGCCAAGGAAATGAGTATCTCTCCGATGGAAATGCGTAGACGTTTGGAAAAGGTCGGATTGGTGCGTCGTCATCTTCTATGATATGCGCACTTATTCTATGTTGCATGATAGCAAGTATGGACTTCATTTGATGAGTGACGATTATATTTTAAATGATTTATTGAGGGAACTTGGGGACAGGCAGTGAGTAGTTTGATCTGCGCTAAAGGTTGTGCCGATGCTGTTGTTAAAACAGCAAACTATATTTATCTATTCGAATTCAAATTGAACGGCACTGTTAGATAATAATTTAGCGGAATGAGCGATCTGTAAGTTGACCACCCGGCGAAACACCGCTCTACATTATGGAAGTGATGGTGGGCTGAAATGGCTACCACTTATCATAGCGTGATAGGAACCGTGAAGTTACAAGGGAGTTCAGCCTGGGTATTCATCGGGACATTTTTCCATAAAATCTTTAATGGCTGTAGGGATTATCAGAACTTAATCCCCGCTAAGATCTCATTAGCCAATGGGGGAGACGCGACCAAGTAGGGTCATTATTATAAGAAGTATGTATGGGCCTTGGTGAATAAATTGGAGAATGTCACTTATTTCTTCTATGACAACGAGGAGGATGACAGCTGCGGCAGCCGTCCCATAGAGACATTCTTGGGAAGTTTCCTCGGGAGCATACAGTCTGATGGCTATGTGGTTTACAAGCACTTGGCGGAGGTGACCCCTCACTGTGAGTTCATACTCTGTTGGGCGCATGTACGCAATAAGTTTGCCATGACCTTTGAGGCGAACAAGGACGCGGATGCGGAATGGTTTGTCCAGTAAATAGGAGAGTTGTATAAGATAGAGGCAGAATGTATCCTGAAACACTTGAAACCTCCCGAGATAAAGAAGCGACGGTGCTAGGATGATGTAACGTCAATGGCTATATAATACATTATAAATCGTTAAATTTAAAAATAATCAAAAGTTCATCCTCTTGATTTTTAAGAGGGTGAACACTATTGAGTGCTTACGATCGCTCCCCCCCCCCCCCCCCCCCCCCCCCCCCCCCCCCAACATATAGCCCGGCAAGACCTCACCGTTATA
>NZ_QTLP01000006.1:116950-253783 GCF_003635405.1 Parabacteroides sp. AF39-10AC
ATCAAGAAGATATGCGAGGATTTTAACTTATAGGAACGAGATATGAGGTGTTCCTATAGGGAATGACTTGTCTCATTACTTGAAAGTGTACTGTCCTATGCCTTGGGGCAAATAGATCTGTGAAGAATATGGCAAAAACAGATTCACGAACATCCAAGAGTATTAAAAACAGCTCGGTAGCGTTGTTTTTTTATTTCATCAACCTGATCCTCCAGTTCTTTTCAAGGAAGATTTTCTTGGATTATTTGGGGGCGGAGGTACTGGGGTTGAATACCACGGCTCAGAATCTACTGGGGGTCCTTAACCTTGCGGAATTAGGAATCGGCACGGCAGTGGCGTACAGTCTTTACAAGCCCTTGTTCGAGGGAAACCGCCAAGCGATAAATGATATCGTGTCCATCCAAGGTTGGCTATATCGTAGGATCGCTTTCATTATCATAGCGGGAGCTGTAGTATTGATGTGCTTCTTCCCATTGCTATTCGCCAAGGCGCAAGTGCCGTTGTGGTATGCCTACGGCTCGTTCATCGCATTGTTGATCGCCGCATTGTTGGGTTATTTTGTCAACTATCGGCAGGTCGTTCTCTCTGCTGACCAAAAGGAGTATAAGATTACGCAGAGTGTGCAGGGTGGAAAGATTACCAAGGTTATCTTGCAGTTGCTTGCCATTTGCTATTTTCAGGACGGTTATGTTTGGTGGATGATACTAGAGGTATTGATGGCTGTCGCTACTTCTTATGTGCTTGACCGAAGTATTCGGAGAGAATATCCGTGGCTGAGGTCTCAAGTGGCTGATGGGAAACGGTTGAAGGATGCCTATCCCGAGATAGTCAAGAAAACGAAACAACTCTTTTTTCATAAGATTGGTGTTTTTGTTTTGACGCAGACTAGCCCTCTGGTGATTTATGCCTATGCGTCCTTGACGTTGGTGGCTGTTTACGGCAACTACATGTTGATTACGCTCGGTGTCACTGCCTTGATGAACGCCATTCTTAATGGCCTAAATGCGGGTATAGGGAATTTAGTTGCGGGAAATGACAAACGGCATATTAAGAACGTATTTTGGGAGATCACTTTGTTACGCATGTGGCTGGCTTCTATTGTTTGTTTCGGCTTGTACATATTGGGTGACTCTTTCGTCACATTGTGGGTTGGTGCGGAGTATATCTTGCCGCCTGTAGCTTTTGTCATTCTGATTATTAACACATTTATCAGTTTGACACGCACCAATGATTCCTTTATAGCTGCCTATGGCCTGTTTCAAGATGTATGGGCTCCTGTAGCGGAGGCTTCTTTAAATTTGGGCTTTTCAATTTTGTTGGGGCATTTCTTCGGCTTGGATGGTATTTTGGCCGGGGTTATGATTAGCCTATTGGTTATTGTTTGTGGCTGGAAGCCTTATTTTCTTTATCATAATGGTTTTAGGGAAAGTACTTGGGAATATGTGAGGCGATATTCAAAATATGTAGTGATCATGATCGTGCTTTTTATGTTTTGTATGAAAATCTCACGTGTTTACTTTACCTATTCTGTAAATTCTTATTGGGATTGGAGTGTTTATGGATTAAAATCTGTTACCCTATATGTTCTGCTAAGTACGTTCGTGTTATGTCTGACCGATACTTATGCTATAAACTTGTTTAAACGTGTATGTTGTCTAATCATAAATTTGCGAAAATAAATGTTTGAAGAATCAAATCATCCCAAAATCAGTGTGTTGATTCCTGTCTATAATGTGGAGAAATATGTAAGGCGTTGCCTGTTTTCCGTATTGAATCAGACCATGCAAGAAGGAGTGGAGGTTATTATAGTCAATGATTGTACCCCAGATCATAGTATGGAGGAAATTTTTGAGGCGCTTCGCGCCTATTCTGGGAATGAAAGGGGTGAAAAAATGTCGGTTCGTGTCGTGAACCACGACACGAACCACGGCCTGGCCGTGGTTCGTAATACCGCTATGAATTATGCTACAGGTGATTACGTGATCCATGTGGATAGTGATGACTGGATAGAGCCGGATATGCTGGAGAAGCTTTATGCGTGTGCCATGGATACAAAAGCCGACATAGTTTGTTGTAATATTAGTTTAGAATATAAAAGTCGGCAGGAAAATCTTTGTTACCCATATAAAGAGGAGCAATACAAAGATCTGTTGTATATAGATGTATTGCGTTGTTCAGTTTGGAACAAACTGATCAAGAGAAATTTATATGTAAATAATAAAATCTCGTTTTTCCCGGGGCTGAATATGTGGGAAGATGTAAGTGTCACTTGCCGATTGCGCTATTTTAGCCAGCGTACGGTAGTCGTTCCCGAAGCGTTATATCATTACAACAAGCAGAATACTTCTTCTACGGTATCGCAGCTTTCGCGTCGTAATATCGATGAACAGATACGTTGTGCTTCCATATTGGAAGACTTCTTCAAGAAGCAGGGCAAGTCGGAAGATACCGAGTTCGCTTTAATTGTTTTATACATCAAGTTCGAATCAAAACGCGGGTTGATATGGAATGCTGCGAATCGAGACGTAAAGGCATGGAAAGCCACTTACCCGGAAACTAATAAGTGCATTTGGAGTTACAAAGCATTATCTAAATCTATTAGATTAACTCTTATATTAGCTGCGATTGGTTTTCCGAAATTAGCATGTTGGTTGATTGATTGGAATCATAAGCGTAGGATGCGTGATTTATTATAGTTGGGGCATTTTATTGAAAAATTATCATGTTGGCCATAATTGTTGTTGTGATATTATCGTTTCTAGCTCTCTTTAGCTATAAATGTTCTCATTCTTGGACTCATCCTGCGTTTTTAACCTCGATGTTGTGGCTGATTATGGTGTTGTGTTATAACGTACTGCAACATGGATTATATCCGTTATCGGATTTATTTTATTGTGCGCTGCTTTTGTGGTGTATCCCTTTTTGTGTCTGTTCTTTGGCGTTTTCAAAATTCAATTTACCTATTCCAAAGATCTTGTTGTGGCAGATGCCAAATATGAAGATCTTTCAAAAATTGTCTCTTTTGTTAGTTCTATTGAATGTTATTCTACTTTGTTTTCTAAATACGATAAGTAAGGATTATGGGGATAATATAATGAGTGGTTCTCGTAATATGTTTATTTATCATGAAGATGAACTTCCTGCTCTTTTAAACTATTTGATGTATTTCTTAAATGTGTCGGTGGTGTTTATCATCTCTTATATGTACACTTATGGCGCTAAATCAATTAGTTTTAAATTGCTGTTTGTCGCAGTTTTGATTGTACTACTATGTTTAGGTAATAAGGGAGGAATCGCATGTTCTGTTTTTGCTGTTTTATTCTTGCAATATTATTATGGAAAGCTGACATTTTCGAGAATGATAATTTGTTTGTTATTGTTGGTGGGAGTAATGACGATACTTGTTTTGGTAAGAGGGGATGCTGAAGATGTAACATTAACGGAATATTTGTTGATTTATATATTGTCTCCAATGCCAGCTTTTGATCTGATATTGAAAGGTGATTTATCATTCAATGTGACTCCGGGCGCAGCGACTTTTAGTAGTATAGTGAAAGTGCTGGATGTTATGGGGCTGGGGGATAATATCAAACATCTTGATGCTTCTGGATGGGCGTATGTTCCATTACCTACCAATGTGTATACAAATATGTTTAATTATTATGTTGATTTTGGATACTGGGGCATTTTTTTGTTTGCTATTCTTGTTGGAATTGCTTGGGGGACTTTATATAACTTTATGAGACGGGGTGTGAAATTATTTGTGGCGATATATGCCTTGTTTTTTCATGCTTTATTACTCGCTTTTTTTGCGGATTGGATTTTTACTTTCTTGTCATTGAGTATTCAGTATTTATTTATATCTCATCTGTTATTTATTCGTTTTAAAATTAAATATGAATAGTGAAATAAGTATTTTATTGGCCTCCTATAATGGCGAACGCTATATAGAGCAACAGCTGCTGTCTCTTATCGGACAGACATATAAAGAGTGGCAATTATATGTGCGTGATGATGGCTCTAAAGATGAGACGGTGACTATTGTTCGTCGTTATGAAAAAATGGATAACCGTATTCATCTTGTAACAGATGAACAAGGATCGTTGGGGTGTATTGGTAATTTCTTGGCATTATTGCCTTATAGTAAAACTGCATATACCATATTCTGTGATCAAGATGATTTTTGGTTGGAGAATAAACTGGAGGTGTTGTGGAAAACAATGAAAAGGAGGCGGCAAGATGTTCCGCAGTTGGTGTATTGTAATGCCTATTCTTATAATATGGAAGATGGAGTAGGACAGCCCGAGATCGCTTATGCTATTCAATCTTTGCCGGATATGTTATTTCGTTGTGGAGGTGTACAGGGGTGTTCCTCATTGTTTAATGATAAGTTGAAAAAACTTGTTCTCCAATATCATGGTGTTACAATTATGCATGATTTTACGGTGACATTTTTAGCGGTATTGTTTGGTGAAATTACTTTTATAGATAAGCCGTTGATGCTTTATCGGCAACATGAATGTAATGTCACGGGGATACGTCCTAAGAGTTTATTGCAGATTGCGTTAAATTTTTGGAAAGATAATAAGCGGAAAGGTATACTTAATTGTAAAACGTTTGAAACAATGAAACAGATAACAGCCTGCTTTTGCGACCAAATTTCGAATGAAAATTTAAAGTTGTTGGATGATTTTTTTGAATTCCCTAATCTATCTAGGTTACAGATGTTGAACTTTGTCTTAAAAAATCATTGTACATTATATAGTAAAACCTATCCTATTCTCTTGAAAATACTTACACGTAAACTTTGGGATAATCATACTACATTCTTATGAGGATATTACATATCACAGGTACCTTATCAGAAGGAGGCTTGGAGACTTTCCTGATTACTCTTCTTCCTTCTTTAAAACAGCAAATACCGGGATCCACTATAGATGTGTTAGTCTTGGATAAAAATAAGGATTCTATGGCGGATGAGTTTGAGAGGTCTGGCATTCATGTCATTCATGGGAAATATGCGTCTGTTCGCAATCCGTTGAACTTGTTTTTCTTGTATAAATACATCCGTCGGTATGACTTTATACACGCTCATTTGTTTCCGGCGCAGTATTTTGTGGCATTAATCAGTCTGCTATGTCGGAAGAAACGGATATTTGTCACGACGGAACATTCCGCATGGAATCGCAGACGGGAGAAACCTTGGTTGTTTCGTCCGGTTGAGAAACTTGTTTATCGCTGTTATGACGCGATAACGGCGGTGAGTAAGGCCGCAAAAATCGCTTTGGATACTTGGGCCGGGACAGGACGGCGGAGCCTTGTTGTTTATAATGGCATCCCTTTGCGACGTTTTATAAACGCTACGGGATATACAAAAAAAGAGATTGGGTTAAAAAGTGAAGATGTGGCGGTAATAATGGTGGCTCGATTTTTTTCCCCAAAAGACCATCTTACACCCGTAAGAGCGATAGCTCTGTTGCCGGAGAAGTATCATTTGTTTTATGTAGGCTCTGGTGATACGGCTCGTTGTCGTGAAGAGGTGAATAGATGTAGCGTAGGACATCGTGTGCATTTCTTAGGACGACGTGCGGACATACCGCGATTGGCAAAGGCTAGCGATATCGGTGTGTTAGCGTCTTTTTATGAAGGATTTGGCCTTTCCACGGTGGAGATAATGGCGGCAGGTCGCCCGGTTATCGTGTCGGATATAGATGGTATTCGTGAGGTCGTTGAGGGGGCCGGCCTCTTGTTTGAAAATGGGAATGAACGCGATTTGGCGGAAAAGATACGTTATTTAACCGAGCATCCCGCAGTATATGAGGAAGTCGCCTGTAGATGCGAGCAAAGGAGTTTGGATTTTAATATAGATACGACAGTGAAGGAATATACCACTTTATATACGAATTTGATAAATGGTAGAGGGATTAAGTAGCATGAGTTTATTGTACTAGTGGAAAGAATTATTAAAACTTATTGATATGAAGGAAGAATTGGTTTCTATTATTACACCCATGTATAAAGGTGCGGCTTTTATAGGTGAGACGATTCGTTCGGTACAGGCACAAACCTATTCGGATTGGGAGATGATTATCGTAGACGATTGTTCGCCTGATGGTGGCGCGGGAATAGCTGAAGTGAAGAGATATGCGGAGAAGGATAAGCGTATAAAATTGATCGCATCTCCGGTGAATAAAGGCTCGTCTGGGGCTAGGAATATAGCGTTGCGCGAAGTGCGGGGGCGGTATATTACTTTCTTGGATTCAGATGATATTTGGTCTCCTGCTTTCTTGGAGTCTCAATTGAGTTTCATGAGAGAAAAGAACGCGGCGATAGTCACCGCCTCCTATCATCGTATCAACGAACAAGGGGAACAAGTATTACAGCCATTCATTGTTCCGGAGAAGGTGAATTATAGGGATATACTGAAATCTAATCCTATTTCTTGTCTTACTACCATATATGATCGCAAGGTAGCGGGTGATCGCTATTTTAGAGAAGAATTGAAAAGCTTGCGCGATGACTATGCCTTTTGGTTGGAGATATTGCGGGATAAGGTGGACTATGCTTATGGTAATCCGAAAGTCTTGGCATCTTACCGTTTGGTTTCCACCAGCGTCACACGTAACAGGAAAAAACTGATTAAGCCTCAATTCTTGATTTATTATAAAGTGGAGAAGTTGGGGCTACTGAGAAGTATTTATTATTTTATAAACTGGGCTATAAGGAGCGTTTTAAAATATAGTTGATGATGGATTTGATTATAGGTGCGGGTATATCTGGTATTAGTTATGCCAATTTTATAAAAAATGATTATTTGTTGATAGAGAAAGAAAATGAACCGGGAGGATATTGCCGTACGATTAAACGGAATGGATATGTGTGGGATTATTCGGGGCATTTCTTTCATTTCCAACATCCGAATATCGAAGAATTTGTTTGCCAGAATTTATCTCCTTCTTCTTTGTTGAAAGTGGAGAAACACACTCAGATTTATTATAAAGGCGATTATATAGATTTTCCTTTCCAGAAGAATATTCATCAATTGGATAAAGAGGAGCTGATCGATTGTCTTTATGATTTGTTTTCCGTAAATCATGGAGGTATACGCTCTTTTAAGGAGATGGTTTATGCCAATTATGGTAAATCAATCGCTGAAAAGTTCTTGATCCCTTATAATGAGAAATTGTATGCCTATGATTTGGATCGGTTAGATATGAATGCGATGGGACGCTTTTTCCCAAAAGCGAATAAGGAAGATATTATCTTGAACTTTCGTTCGCAAGATAATTCCTCTTACAATAGTTCTTTTACTTATCCTAAAGACGGTGCGATGGAATATGTTCAGTCTCTGTTGAAGAATGTAGATCGTACAAAAGTCTGCTTGAATGAAGAGCTCTTGGGAATAGACATGGAGGAGAAAGTTGCGATAACTAATAAACGGAAAATAAAATATGATCGATTGATATCCACTCAGCCATTACCCTCTTTGTTAGACCAATGTCGCTTGGGATATGATTCCAATACTTTTTCATGCAATAAGGTTTTGGTATTTAATTTAGGTTTTGATTCTAAAGGCAACGACCAAAGGAATAGTTGGGTGTATGTTCCTGAAAAGGATTATATTTTTTATCGGTTGGGCTATTATGACAATATATTGGGAACAGACAAGATGTCTTTGTATGTTGAGATAGGTTTTCCGGAAAATGAGGTATTATGCAAAGAAGGCTTGTATTTAGATCGTGTGATGACAGATTTAAAGAGGATGGGTGTGGTGACAACACAGAAGTTGGTTGACTATGAAACTGTCTTGATGAAGCCTGCTTATGTACATATTAGTAAAGAAAGTCAAGAAGCAATCTCTCGTTATAAGAGTATATTGAAAGAAAAAGACATCTATTCCATAGGACGGTATGGAAGTTGGACTTATTGTTCTATTGAGGATAATATATTGGAAGCAAAAGAAGTAGCACTGGGAATTTGATTTTAGATTGTTTAAGAAGAGTAAATTCAAGTTGTTTAAAATTCGGAGGTAAGTATTGACTTTGATTTTTTTGAAGGCAAAAAGTAGATTTCTATAGACAAATAGTCTTGTTGATAAACAAAGAGCGATATCTCTAGACCTTCGTTCCAGATTCATAAAAAGATATGGTAACAAGTACAGATTTTAAGACCCTATGGGATCGTTATCAACGCAAGGGGGGCATCATCTCTTCATCGTCTGTTTCTGTCAGATGAACAGTGTAGTGTATGGATATTTCGGGTCAGAGAAGTCTGATAGCTGTTCTATGGTAGTGAATGCGGTGTTGAAAAACAAGGGTAGTGGAGGTGAATGAGTACTTACCTGTCATCGAAATTACTCCCAGTCTTTGTTCCGCAACAAATCTCCGCAGCCAGTTCTAACCTCTTCAATGATTCGCATGCAGCGCAGTTTATTCATCTTGCTTTTAGTACCGATGGTTATCATGTCCTGAATGGTGGGATGTCCGGTTCCATTGACCGAAGTCGCATGTTCACCATTATAACCCTCTGTGCATAGGGTGAGATCGTAGGCGGGAGCAAGATGCCATTGCCATGTGCTGGTATCACTTTTCTGTATTGTGAAACTGAAATTCTTGCAATGATCATCTTTGTTGTCTGTGAAATAGTTGAAAACCATACGACGAAACATTTCTTCCACTTCTAAAGGATTCTGCGTTAGATAGCCAGTTAGGGCCAGTAAGTTGCTATAATCAAGAATTGGGTTGGATAGTGGAATGTTAAGCAGCCCTCCGGCTGTGACTGTATGCAAACGTTCTCCTTCTTGCGAGATGTCGAAGCGGCGTGTCGTGAAATACTTACCGTTGGTTAGTTTGAAGTCCGGAACGTGGATGCCACATTGTCGTGCTAACTCATTGTAATGAAATTCTATCAATCCCATGTCTTGAGGGTCGTATGTATGGCGGAACTTCACCATCCAATGCCCTTCATTGTTGGAGAACAGTGCCTTGGGTCTGCATCCGCCGCTATTTCGGCTGTTGAAAAGAAGAAGTTCTACGTCATCGTCGTTCTTCTCATGCAACACTTCCAAGGCTTTTTCTTGCAGCAGATCGAAATCAAGGGTCTCATGCGAAGTGCCTATGGTGGTTTCCGGTTCGTATGTGAGTGCTCCCATACCCCCATTTCCCACTAGGCTTAGACGGTCGAGCGCTGACAATTGGGTATCGTTGATGCCTTCTTTGAGTAAGGTCTTATGCAAGAGGTAGCGGCCATAGCCGTCGGGCAGACTGTCTTCGAAAACGCCGAAATTTCCATAAAAAGGTGAGGGCTTTGCGATGAACAATCCCAGTTTCAGCGGAAGTTCCAATGGGGATATACTGAAACCGTTGGAAAGCCATGCTTTATCGTATTCAAAGGCACACTGTTTGTTGTCGGGAGTGAGCGAAAGCGTCCCGACTATCTGTTCGTGATACTTTACGATAAGTCTTTCTATTTTTTTGATTCTCATTACTTATGTACTTTTTTCTTGTTGGTATTCTTGCGGATTTGTAGTAGCTCCTCCATGGTGGAGTATTTTGGTTCGGAAAAAAGCTTCTTTATCTCCGAAGTGTAACCTAATGCCATTGCTATGCCGATAAGGTTCTTGAGTGAGATAAGACCTTTCTGTTCGAATCGCACGATATTACTGACTGCTACACCTGCCTTCTCCGACACTTGTTCGCGTGTCAGATTCTTCTCTATACGTCGCTTGCGGAAGTCGTTGGCTATTTCTTTAGCGATCTCATCCGGGTTGTCTAGCGTATAGTTGTCAAGAACTGATAACATATTATTTGTTTCCTGCATCTTTATTTGGATAATAGTAATATATTATTAGTTGCAAAGGTAGTAAAAAGCTCTGTATTCTCATCGTCTTATGCGTGGCTTTTTAAAAGTTCAAGAAGATGTTTGTGGAATTAAATAAAAAACTCTATCTTTGCACTCGATTTTCCGCAGAGGGTAAATAAGTGGAGCCGGAGACGGAGCCCACCCCCGGGACCTAACCTGTTTAAAAGATTTTAAGACAGATGTACGTAATCGTAGAAATTAACGGACAACAGTTCAAGGCTGAGCAAGGCAAGAAATTGTTCGTTCATCACATTCAGAACGCAGAAAGCGGTGCTGTTGTGGAGTTTGACAAGGTGTTGTTAGTAGATAACAACGGTGAGGTAACAGTGGGTGTTCCTACTGTAGAGGGCGCAAAGGTAGTATGTGAGGTATTATCTCCGCTGGTAAAAGGTGACAAGGTGCTGGTATTCCACAAGAAGAGAAGAAAAGGTTACCGTAAATTGAACGGTCACCGTCAGCAGTTCACTGAGGTGAGTATTAAAGAAGTTATTGCTTAACGTTTAAAGGAGAAGAAAAGAAATGGCACATAAGAAAGGTGTGGGTAGTTCTAAGAACGGCCGTGAATCACAAAGTAAAAGATTAGGTGTTAAGCTTTTTGGTGGTGAGGTTGCTAAAGCTGGTAACATCATCGTTCGTCAAAGAGGTACGGTTCATCATCCGGGCGAGAACGTAGGTATCGGTAAGGATCATACGTTGTATGCGTTGGTAGATGGCGTTGTTACTTTCCGTAGAGGAAAAGAAAACAGATCATTCGTTTCTGTAAAAGAAGTTGTTGCTGAGGCTTAAGTTTCTGCGACCAAAGAATAAGGAAAAGGATATCCCGAAAAGGGGTATCCTTTTTTTATTGCCGATGATAATAAACGTTATGAAGTAAATTTTGGAACATATATAAATAAACTTGTAACTTTGCGGTCTCAAACATAAATACAAACATAAAAAACAATGGGTGGTTTTTTCGGAACTATTTCTAATGGAGACTGTATTACGGATTTATTCTATGGTACGGACTACAATTCTCATCTAGGAACCCGCAGAGGCGGTATGGCTACGTACGATAAGGAAGAAGGATTTACGCGTTCGATCCACAATCTGGAGAATTCTTATTTCCGCACCAAGTTTGAACCGGGGCTTCCTAAATTCAAAGGAAATGCCGGGGTCGGTATTATCAGCGATACGGATGCGCAGCCAATCGTTATCAACTCTCACTTAGGAAAATTCGCGATCGTGACGGTGGCGAAGATCAATAACTTGGACGAATTGGAGGATGAGTTATTGAAGGCGAATATGCATTTTTCGGAATTGAGTTCAGGAAAAACGAATCAGACGGAGTTAGTCGCTTTGCTGATTACACAAGGTAAGGACTTCGTGGAGGGCATTGAGAATGTTTACAATAAGATAAAGGGCTCTTGCTCCATGTTGCTCCTGACGGAGGATGGTATTATCGCTGCCCGTGACAAATGGGGGCGTACGCCGATCGTAATCGGAAGGAAAGACGGGGCTTATGCGGCGACCAGCGAGTCCAGCAGTCTTCCGAACTTGGATTATGAGATCGAGAAATTTATAGGCCCGGGCGAGATCGTCCGGTTGCGTGCCGATGGTATGGAGCAGATGCGTAAACCGAATGAAGGGATGCAGATCTGCTCTTTCCTTTGGGTATATTATGGATTCCCTGTTTCTTGCTATGAGGGAAAGAACGTGGAAGATGTCCGGTTTATGAGTGGCTATAAGATGGGGCAGAAGGATGACTCGGAGGTGGATTGCGCTTGTGGTATACCGGACTCCGGTGTGGGTATGGCTTTGGGGTATGCGGAAGGTAAGGGGGTGCCTTATCATCGGGCTATCGCTAAGTATACACCGACGTGGCCTCGTAGTTTTACCCCAGCTAACCAAGAGATGCGTTCCTTGGTGGCTAAGATGAAATTGATACCGAACCGTGCGATGCTGGAAGGCAGACGCATCCTTTTCTGCGACGACTCGATCGTGCGTGGTACACAGCTTCGTGATAACGTGAAGATCTTATATGATTATGGGGCGAAAGAGGTACATATGCGTATCGCTTGCCCTCCATTGATTTATAGTTGCCCGTTTATCGGTTTTACTTCTTCCAAGAGTCCTTTGGAGTTGATAACTCGTCAGATTATCAAGGAATTGGAAGGGGATGAGAATAAGAATCTGGATAAATATGCTACGACAGACTCTCCGGAATATAAGAAGATGGTCGGAATTATCGCCGAGCGTTTCGGGTTGAGTTCCTTGAAGTTTAATACGCTGGAAACCTTGGTGGAGGCGATCGACCTTCCTAAGTGTAAGGTTTGTACGCATTGCTTTGATGGTTCAAGCTGTTTTTAGAAAAATTTTACCTACTTTTATGCCTGCAATGTTTTAATGGCTAAAAAGAGTGAGTTATGACAGTTTTAGATAGATTTTTAAAGTACGTTACGTTCGATACCCAGTCGAACGAGGAGACGGGTACGACTCCTAGTACGCCGGGACAACGTGTCTTTGCCGAGGCTTTGGTGAAGGAATTGGAAGCGATTGGTATGGAGGAGATCTCCTTGGATGAGAATAGTTATGTAATGGCTACTCTGCCGGCTAATACGGACGAGAAAATCCCGACTATCGGTTTTATCGCTCATTTGGATACGAGTCCGGATATGTCGGGTAAGAATGTTCAACCTCGTATCGTGACTTATCTGGGTGGTGATATTGTCTTGGATGCGGAAGAAAATGTTGTACTATCTCAATCGATGTTCCCAGAGCTTTCAGATTATAAGGGACAGGATATTATCGTAACGAATGGTAAGACTTTATTAGGTGCCGATGATAAGGGAGGTGTAGCCGCTATCGTCGCCTCTATGCAATATTTGAAGGATCATCCGGAGATCAAGCACGGTAAGATCCGTATCGCTTTTACCCCGGATGAGGAAATCGGACAAGGTGCCGATCATTTCGACGTGGAGAAGTTCGGTTGTGATTGGGGATATACGATTGACGGTGGACAAATCGGTGAGTTGGAATATGAGAATTTCAATGCCGCCGGCGCTAAAATTATCTTCAAGGGCTTGAACGTACATCCGGGATACGCCAAGGATAAGATGCAAAACGCTTCCTTGCGTGCGATCGAGTTTGCTTCTTGGTTGCCGGCCGAGCAACGTCCGGAGCATACGACTGGTTATGAGGGATTCTTCCATTTGACCGGTATGACCGGTTCAGTCGAGGAAGCTACTCTATCTTACATCATCCGTGACCATGACCGGAAGTTGTTCGAGGAGAAGAAAGAATTGCTTCGTATGTTGGTTGATAAGATGAATGAAGCGCATCCGGGATGTGCGCATTTAGAGCTTCGGGATCAATATTACAATATGCGCGAGGTTGTGGAGCCCCAGAAACATATCGTTGATTTGGCGTTTGAGGCGATGACCTCCGTTGGGGTAGAACCGATCGTGAAACCGATCCGGGGAGGTACGGATGGTGCCCGCCTGTCGTTTATGGGATTGCCTTGCCCGAATATTTTTGCGGGAGGCCTGAATTTCCACGGACGTTATGAGTTCTTGCCCGTTCGTTCGTTGGAGAAGAGTATGGAAACAGTTATAAAAATCATAGAGCTATCGGCTCGTAAATCTTAAATGCAATAATTACATGAAAACAACTCCGTTTACCGACGTGCATATCGCGTTGGGCGCAAAGATGCACGAATTCGCAGGTTTCAATATGCCTATCGAATATTCCGGAATTATCGACGAACACATGACTGTAGTGAATGGTGTAGGTGTGTTCGATGTTTCCCACATGGGCGAGTTTTGGGTAAAAGGCCCGAACGCCTTGGCTTTCATTCAAAGCGTAACTTCTAACGACGCTTCTGTCTTGCCGCTTGGCAAGGCTCAATATACTTGCTTCCCGAACGACAAGGGAGGTATCGTGGATGACCTTTTGGTATATCATTACGAGCCGGAGAAATATTTGCTGGTCGTAAACGCCGGTAATATCGACAAGGATTGGGATTGGTGCGTAAGCCATAATACGGTAGGTGTCGAATTGGAGAATTCTTCCGACCGTACGGCTCAATTGGCTATCCAAGGACCGAAAGCACAGGAGGTTCTTCAACGTCTTACTCCGGTTGATTTATCTTCTATTCCTTACTATTCATTTGTGACGGGTGAGTTCGCCGGTTGCAAGAACGTGATTATCTCCAACACGGGGTATACCGGTGCGGGTGGCTTCGAGTTGTATTTCTATCCGAGTGATGCGATGACGATTTGGAACGCTATCTTCGAGGCTGGAAAGCCGGAAGGGATCAAGCCGATCGGTTTGGGAGCACGTGATACACTTCGTCTTGAGATGGGCTTCTGTCTGTATGGAAATGATTTGGATGATACGACTTCTCCGATCGAGGCTGGTTTAGGCTGGATCACGAAGTTCGCCGAGGGTAAGAACTTTACGAATCGTGCGGAATTGGAGCGTCAGAAGAAAGAGGGCGTAACCCGTAAGTTGTGTGCTTTCGAGTTGCAGGAAAAGGGAATTCCCCGTCATGGCTATGAGATCGCCGATGCGGAAGGGAATGTAATTGGCGTGGTTACTTCCGGTACGATGTCTCCGGTATTGAAGAAGGGGATCGGTATGGGATACGTGAAACCTGAGTTTGCGAAAGCTGGTACGGATATCTTTATCAAGGTGCGTAATAAGAACTTGAAGGCTCAAGTGGTAAAGGCTCCTTTCCGTAAATAAGAGATAAGGCTATCTATAAATAGTTCGAAGGCGATGTTCCTCACGGAGCACCGCCTTCCTTATTATAGAAAAGTTGGACATGATTAATATGTTGTTCCCTGGAAAATGTTCGATTGTGAGTACGGAAGTAGGGTACCGGTCATTCTCAAGTTTCTACCGGAGAAGTTCGGGTCTACGGTAACGGTTGCGTTGTTTGTTCCGTTGGTAAGCATCAAGCTAACGGTAGCGGAGATAAACACACCCTGTACGTTCATGTTCAGATAAACATTGCCCTTGTCATCCTGCTTGGTCTGGATATTGGAGGCGCTACCTTGTACGGTGATACCACCTAATCCGTTAGGACCGGGATACGGAGAGTTGGACGCGATCTGGACCATAGCCTGTCCGTCATTCAAAGATACGAAGTTCGTATTTGAATTTACGTAGAATACCTGTCCGTTCATCGGTTGTATGTTGTTAGCCTCCA
This sequence comes from Parabacteroides sp. AF39-10AC, assembly GCF_003635405.1. Classification (NCBI taxonomy): domain Bacteria; kingdom Pseudomonadati; phylum Bacteroidota; class Bacteroidia; order Bacteroidales; family Tannerellaceae; genus Parabacteroides; species Parabacteroides sp. AF39-10AC. The sequence goes on from NZ_QTLP01000006.1 coordinate 132,003, forward strand.
ATACGAATGATTGGTTGTTGATAGCTTGTACAGCGGCGTTAAACTCTTCTTGGCCTTCTACGGCATCTTGTGCCAGACGCTCTTGTTTCTTGATTTCTCTCTCTACTTTTTTGGCTTCCTTTGTTATCGATTTTTGAGCCATTACTTGTGTCATTCCGCACATAGCGACAGCGAGAACGACGATAAAAGATACAATTCTTTTCATACTTGATTTAGTTTTAAAACGGTTTTAAATTGTATAGATTAAACAGCGTCGTCGCGAAAAAGTTCCTGTGACTTATCCTTTTTATAGATACAATAACATTTCCACGGAGTATTTATGTTAAACAGAAATCGTACATTTGTAAATAAAGAACATAATACGATAGAATATGGATAAAGTACGTTTTGGTGTAGTCGGAACCAATTTCATAAGTGATTGGGTAATTGCCGGAGCCCGGCAGGATGAGCGTTTTGAACTGGTAGCTGTATATTCGAGAACTCAGGAGACGGCGGATGCTTTCGCCTCGAAACATAATATACCGTATACGTTTACCTCCTTGGAGGAGATGGCGAAAAGCCCGTTGATCGACGCTGTGTATATTGCCTCCCCGAACTTCCTTCATGCCTCCCAGAGTATTCTTTGCATGAGCTATGGCAAGCATGTTCTTTGCGAGAAACCCTTCGCTTCCAACGCGAAAGAAGTACGTGCGATGATCGAGGCTTCCCGTACATATAATGTCACGTTGATGGAGGCGATGAAGCCTACGCTTACGCCAAATTTCCTTGCCGTGCGAGAGAATCTTGGGCGTGTAGGTACGGTTCGTCGTTATTTCGCCTGCTATTGCCAGTATTCCTCCCGTTATGATAAGTTCAAGGAAGGAATCGTGTTGAACGCTTTCAAGCCGGAGTTGTCTAATGGGGCCATGATGGATATCGGTATTTATACGGTCTATCCGATGGTTGTCTTGTTTGGTCGCCCAAAGAAGATAGATGCCTCGGGCATAGTCCTGTCCTCAGGAGCGGACGGGCAAGGGGCCGTGAATTTCTTGTATGAGGGGATGAACGCCACGGTGCTTTATTCTAAGATCGCCAACTCCGCCTTGCCTACCGAGATACAAGGGGAGGAGGGGAACTTGACCTTGGACCGGATCAATATCATCCGTAAAGTGACGTATTCTCCCCGTTTAGCTCCGGCGATGGGAAAAGGCCCGGAACCGGTTCCGGAAGACCTAAGCGTGGTCGCCGATAAGGATGAGTACTATTATGAGGTAGCGGAATTTATCAACCTCGTCTTGTCTGGCAAGCGGGAGTCAGAAATCAATAGCCTTGATAATTCTTTGATTACATTGGAGATTATCGATGAAGTACGCCGGCAGTTGGGAATTGTCTATCCGGCGGATTGATAACTCTTCGTGATTTTCCTCTTTTTCCATCGTAGTGAAAAACTTTTTCCACCGTGATGAAAAAGCTTTTTCACTACGATGGAAATCCTTTTTCATCACGGAGAAAAAAGGGTTACTTGTATTTTTATTACCTTTGTGTCCTTAATTGTTTAGGATGTACATATATAATTCAATACCCCATATAACGAACACGCTAAATCTGGGAAAGGACCTATTGGAGGTCTTATTTGAGAAAAGAAAATCATTACCGTTTCGCTATGATTATGCGTTGGATATTATCGATGAGAATAAATTGAATATCCTGATCGAGCGTGAGGTGATCCGCAGGAACGGCCCTTATATCGAGATGGATGAGCATTATCTCTCTTTCTATGAGCTGCTTCTGGAGGCGAATGAGGAGATTTCTACCTCAGTGATCGATGAGAATATCCAGTTGGTGTATCAATTGATCGATTATTATGGCAAGGAGGATAACGATTTGCGTAAGCTGGGTTATCTGCGATCGGTCAAGGCGCATTTGCGGAAGATCGGGAAGATCTTGGTACGTAACGTGGTGTCCTTGCAACGGGTGATCGATAATACGTTCAAGAACGAGCCGAGCTATAAGGTGAAGATCGCCAAACTGGAGAATCTGGACGCTAAACGAATCGAGATCAACCGCCTGATCGTGGAAGTGGAGAAGCTGCTGGATCGGGAACGGACTCCCTTTTTCGCCCAAGTCCCGGACGAGGAGCTGTTGACGATCGCCCGTGAGTTGAAGACGGAGTTATTGAGCGCCGGCCATAGCTTGATCCATTCCCAACAGGATATCATTGATTACTTGAACCAGATCCGTACGCAGGTGGGTTTTACCCGTAAGCTGCGTCGTATCAAATATCTGCGGGAGCAGTTTGAGTTACAGGAGAACACGAATGTACGGGAGGTGGTAGATGCGGAGCGTTCCGTGGTATTGGAGGGCGTGCAGCCTACCTTATTCAAGATTTCCATTCCTTATTTGCAAACGGACGAGGCGCTGGATGTCATCTTGAAGGTGGCCGACGGCATGCGGCCGGACAAGGCGATCCACCGGCAGGAGCTAGGCGTGATCTCCGCCGAGCAGATGGAGAATCAAGAAGTGGGGGAGGCCGCTATCAATACCCGGAAGATGATGGATCTTTTTAGCCGGACCGGAGGGGATTTGTTCTCTTTCGTGATGGGCTACGAGTATAACCGGGAGATGGATTTCGAGGCGAAGGTTACGTTATTTTGCCGTTTGCTCTCCCTCTATGAAAATGAGTTGGAGATAACAGACCGTTTTGGGCATACGGAGCATATAGAATATGCCATTATTCAAAGAACCTAGTTGTAGAGACGGGGCGTGTCCCCTGTGATGAGACGGGGCACGCCCCGTCTCTACAACTGGATAAAATAAAACAACAATAATAAGGATGATAGATAATTTACCGGTACAGACCGCACAGATCTATGATTACCTGTCGAAAGGTAATTTTCTGTGCTCGAATACAAGTGTAAAGGAGTTGAGGACACTCTTCTCGGTCGTAGAAGATAATTTTGAGCGTTTACGTGATTATTTCTCGCATATCAATTTCGTGTTGGAGCAGGGGAATAATTACTTTTACTTCTCCCGCAAGGAGCCCCGGGCTACCTTGGAGCAAAAGCTCCAGCGTTTCTTCGCTTGGATCGATATCATGGACTTCTTCTGTACGTACGATACGGCCTTCGGGCCCGGTTTCACTTTCTCGCCGGCGGAGATATTGGTACGTTCCCGTATCGACATGGATCTAGAGATGAAGCTGGACGGGTTGAAAAAACATACCGGAGGCAAGGAAAAACGCAAGGATATCCTCGATACCATCTTGGACAGGATGACGAAAGAGGGCTTTATCGAGTGCGTGAGCGATATGAACGGGACGTGGAAAGTGCTCTCCTCGTGGGATTACCTCACGAAGATGATCCATAGTATTAACATAAAGAACGAAGATGAGATATCTCAATAAAATAGTATTTATAAACAGCGCCGCTATCCGTTACTCGGAAGTACAGCTGGATGGAAATATACATTTAATCGGAACGCAGGGAGTGGGGAAGAGTACGATCCTCCGTGCGATCCTTTTCTTTTACAACGCCGATACGCAGCGGCTCGGAATCCCGGTCGAGAAGAAGTCGTATCAGGATTATTATTTCCCTTATGCCGATTCCTCGATCATCTACGAGGTAGCGAGGGAGGATGGTTGGTTTACGGTACTTAGCTATAAGACGATGAACCGTATCTGCTACCGTTTTATCGCCTCTCCGTACCGGTCGGATCTTTTTATCGACGAGGAGGGAGCGCCTTATCCGTCGGATCGTATCCGCTCGGTGCTCGATAAGAACGGTATCAAGTATAGCGGGGCGATCTCCACGTATGAGGAATACCGGAATATCCTCTACGGAAACTCGGATAATAAACGGGATTACTCCTGTTTTTCCTTGATGGAGAGCGGCTCCTACCAGAATATCATCCGTACGATCCAGAACGTCTTGCTGAATTCACGCTTGGAGGCGGATTATATCAAGCAGACGATCATCACCTCCTTGAACGAGGCGGATAGCGTGATCGACTTGAGCCGTTATCGGAGCCATCTATCCGGCTTTGAGGCGCAACTGAATGATATCGGTGTTTTCCGTGAGCCGGGCATGGCGCGGAAGGCCGCCGGGATCTCCACCTTGTCGGACGATATCCGTAAGCGGGATTTACGGATCAACGATCTGTGCCGCCAATTGCGCGGGGCTTATCTGCAAACGGAGCGTATCTTGCCGGAGTTGTCCCGGAAGATACACGAGCAGGAGGCGGTCAAATCGGATTTCTATAAGCAAAGGGATAAGCTGGACGCTGAATCGAAGAACCGGACAGCCACGATGGAAGGCGAGTTGGCCGTGCTGAAAAACGCCTTGTCGGAGGCGGAAGCGAAACGGGTTTTCTATGCCGGAAAAGATATCCAGACGGCGATGGATCGTTGTAACAAATTGGAGATCTTACAGCAGGAACAGGAATCCTTAGTCGTGGAGAAAGATTTGCTTTCTTCCAAGAATAAAGAAGCCTCGGTCTTGCACGCCAATTTAATAGCTAATCTGAAGAACGAGTTGGCCGGCTTCGAGAACGAGAAACAGAAACAATTACTGGCGGCAGAGACCGAGATCAATGCTCGTCGGGAGGCTCGCCGGGAGTATTATCGACGGCTACGGGAGGAATTGCGCCATGCCGCCTCGGAGGAGAAAGAGCGTTTGTTGGTGGATCGGGAGAAACGTACGACGGAGGTCGCCGCCTTGAAGATGCGTATCAAGACTGCCCGGGGGCAGTCGGGAACCTCGGAGGAATTGGAGGCGGTCAAGGGGCGTCTCGGCAATTACGACGCGAACCGGAAGGACTTGGAGCTGAAGATCCGTGAGCTGAAGTACGAGTTGAACTACCAGACGAAAGAGTTCGAGACCGCCGAGAAGCATTTGGATGAGGATTATCAAAAGCTAGCGGAATCCAACGAGGTGAAGATCGAGGCCCTGAGCGCTAAGCTAGCGGAACTGACGGAGTTCTTGGACAACCAGAAAGATAGCTTCTTCAACTGGCTGTCCGAGCATAAACCCGGCTGGGAGCAGACGATCGGGCAAGTGTGTGACGAGCGTCTGCTTTACGGGAAAGAGTTTACGGCGGAGGTAGGCGAGGGAGATACCTTTTATGGAATCCGCTTCACCTCCGGGATTCACCGGAATGTCAAGACCAAGGAGGATTACTTGACGGAGAAGAAGGAGGCCGAGGAAAAACGTGCCGGAATCCAGCGGTTCATCGCTACGGCGCGGCAGGATTTGGAGGCGGCTAAGGAGAATCTTCGCAAGCAATATCAATCCTCGGTGAAGCCCATCAAGGAGGATATCTATCATGCGGAATATGAGTTGGAGCAACTGGCGGTCCGCAAGAAGGAAGACGAGTCTTGTCTGTCGGCCTTGCGGGATCAGGCGACCCGTCTGAGGCAGGAGGAGATCCGGCGCTTGGAGGAGGAGTTGAACGCTGCCGAAGCCGTCCTTTCCTCGATCCAGCAGGAGATCGCCACGCTTCAAGGTAAGATGGACCGGGAACTCGCTTCCTTGGATGAGCAAGAGAAAGATGAGTTGGCTGCTTTGGATAAGGAACTCTCCGTCGCAAGGGAAGCTATCTCGGAGGAGATCGCACGCAAGAAAGCGGAGTTGGAAGAGCGCAAATCCGGATATGACAGGGAGCAATTGGATAGCCTGACCGCCAGTGGTGGCGATCCGAAACGTTTGGAGGAGATCCATTCCCGCTTGGCGTATATCGGTGGGGAGATTAAATATATCAACGAGACCAAGGCATTGATTATCGAGTATCTGAAAGATAAACGAGAGATGCTGGATAAGGTATCCGACTGGACGACGGAGAGCCTGCGCTTGCAGCAGATCATCCACGGGGAACGGGAGGAATTGAAAAAACGTCTGGCGGACGTGAACCGGAGTATCTTCAAGGTAGATGCCGAGTTGAAGGAGCTGAAGGAGGCCAACCGGAAAGCGTTGGAGAACCGGGAGGAATATCACCGCTCTACCCTGTTGGACTGGTTTACCTCTAGGGAATCCATTTTCTCTTCCATGAATCGTACCGATACGGATGGCGATTGCCGTTCCTTGGTACGGGAGATCACGATCCGCGTCAGCGAGCAATCCCAGAAGCTTTCCGAGCTGCGCAAGGAGATAACCGCCTACACCGGCAATTTCTCCGAGGATAATGTGTTCGCCTTCAAGACGAGCTTCTCGGATGATAAAGAGTATATGGATTTCGCTTGCGACTTGAAGGAGTTTATCGACGAGGATAAGGTCTCGGAATACCAATCGCGTATCAATACCCGCAACTCCGATATCTTCCGGCAGATTACGGCGGACACGAAAAGCATGGTCTCTCAGGAAGGCAATATCCGTGGCGTGGTGGATCAGATCAACGCCGATTTCAAGGAGAAGAACTTCGTGGGGATTATCCAGTGTATCGAGATGCGTATTGATCCGAGCCAGAACAAGATCGTCAATCTGTTGAAGGAGATCAAGCGATTCAACGAGGAATATAGCTGGGATTTGGGGCAGAACCTCTTCGCTTCCTCAGCCGACGATACGGCTACCCGGGAGAAGGCGACGACGTTGCTACGTGAGTTGATCAAGTCGATGGACGCTTATTCCGGCAACTTGATCCGCTTGGCGGACTTCTTCGACCTTAAATTCCGGGTGATCGAGAACCGGAATGATACGGGCTTCGTAGAACGTCTTACGAACGTAGGCTCCGAGGGTACGGATATCTTGGTCAAATCCATGGTGAATATCATGTTGCTGAACGTGTTCAAGCGGAACGCCTCCACGGTATTCTCCGATTTCAGGCTCCATTGCATGATGGATGAGATCGGGAAGCTGCACCCGAATAACGTGGCGGGGATCTTGAAATTTGCCAACGACCGGGATATTCTCTTGATCAATGGTTCGCCGACCGAGCAGGATGCCCTGTCCTATAAGCACATCTATAAACTGGAGAAGGATACGGATAGCTTCACCCGGATTCGCAGGGTGATTACGCAGTTCGATTAGTTACGATCTATGTTAGGGCCTCGGTTAATACGGGTGAGAGACGAGGCTCTCTCATAGGTCATAGATTAGGCTCTCTTATGGGGGTAGGTGTCTCGTCTATGGCCCATAAGAGAGCCTCGTCTATGACTATACCATTGAAAAAATGTTAAAGCCCTGCGATCTCATCCAGCCAAAGCGTAGCCATCGCGTCGCTCGGCATTCGCCAGTCTCCGCGGGGGGAGAGGCTGATGGAGCCCACTTTCGGGCCGTCCGGCAGGCAACTGCGCTTGAACTGTTGCTGGAAGAAGCGGCGGAAGAAGGTATGGAGCCATTTCTTGAGGGTGGCATCGTCGTAGGTTTCCCCGAATGCCCGCTTCGCCAAGAAATAAATCTTCGCGGGTGAGGCTCCGAAGCGTAAGAAGTGATAGAGGAAGAAATCGTGCAGCTCGTACGGGCCTACCAAATCCTCTGTCTTCTGCTTGATATTCCCATGCTCGTCGGCGGGAATCAATTCCGGGCTGATCGGAGTGTCTACTATATCTAATAACGTGGCGCGGGAAGCCTCGTCTACCTTGTTATTGGCCACCCATTCCACCAGATATTTAACCAATGTCTTGGGAATGCTACCGTTGACGCCGTACATAGACATATGGTCGCCATTGTAAGTAGCCCAGCCCAAGGCAAGCTCCGAGAGGTCTCCCGTACCGATCACGAGGCCGTTCGCTTGGTTCGCCACGTCCATAAGAAGTTGGGTACGCTCACGGGCTTGGCTGTTCTCGTACGTCACGTCATGTACATGGATGTCGTGATTGATATCCTTGAAGTGTTGGATGCAAGCGTCCTTGATGGAGATCTCCCGGAGGGTCACGCCCAGGGAGCGTATCAAGTCGCAGGCATTGGTATAGGTACGATCCGTCGTTCCGAAGCCGGGCATGGTGATGCCGATGATCTTATCCCGTGGGATCTTCAAGGCATCGAAGGTCATGACGGTGACCAGTAGGGCCAAGGTGGAATCCAGTCCCCCGGAGATGCCTACGACGGCGGTTTGGGCGTGGGCGTGGAGGATGCGCTTGGCGAGTCCCGCTACCTGTATATGGAATATTTCCTCGCAACGTTCTTTCAAGGCATCGCCGGAAGGGGTAAAGGGATGCGGGTCGATTGCCCGGGTCAAATCCAGTGTCCGGTTGGGAAGGCTGAATGAGACTACGGTGCCGTTATCCATGTTATGGTTGAGATAACCCTGCATGAAACTGGTGTTGATCCGTCGGTCGTTCTGTAAGTTCTGGATATCGATCTCGCTGATAACGAGTTGCTCCTCCATGGAGAAACGCTCGGATTCCCTTAATAACGTGCCGTTCTCCGCTATGATACCGTTTCCCGCGAATACGAGGTCGGTACTGGATTCTCCTAAACCGGCGGAAGCGTAGACGTATCCGGCGATACAACGTGCGGATTGCTGGCAGATCAAGGATCGTAAGTAAGCATGCTTACCGATCAACTCGTTGCTGGCGGATAGATTGAATATCAAGTTCGCCCCCTGCATGGCTAGCTCGGAGCTGGGAGGGATGGGAACCCAAAGATCCTCGCAGATCTCGATACCCACACGTACCTCATCGTACTCGAAGATCAGGTAGCAATCCAGCGGCACTTCCCGGTTACCGATCGTGATCATGGATTGCTGTAGGTGTGAAGAGGCCGTGAACCAACGCTCTTCTTGGAACTCCTTGTAGCTGGGCAGGTAACTTTTGGGCACTACCCCCAATATCTCGCCCCGTTGGAAAGCGACGGCGGCGTTTATCAGTTGGCTTCCGCTGACAAGCGGGCAACCTACGATCGTTAGTAAATCCAGATCGGCGGTGTTGTTCACTAAATCCAGCAAGGCTTTCTCGGCGTTTCTGAGTAAGGTCTCTTGCGAGAACAAATCCATGCAAGTATAAGACGTAACCGATAATTCGGGGAAGGCGATGATCTGGACCTCTTTTTGGGACGCTTGGCGCATCAATCCCTCGATCTGTTGAATATTATAAAAGCAGTCAGCCACTTTAACCTGTGGTACGGCTGCCGCTACTTTGACGAATCCGTAATTCATATTTGTTATTGTTTATCTGATAGATGTTCTTAATTTATCGGGGTTTTGACGACAGTCCCACAACAATACGATACGTATGGAACGTTTTCCTTCTTGGGTATATATAAGTTTATGATGTCCCTCGATCAAGGAGCGATATTCCTTGTCTCTATCGGCGAAAGTCTCTTCTATAGTACCAATAAGAGGATTGTTCTTTATCCGGATACAATTCTTCTCCAACTTATCGATAAAGTTGAGAGCAGCTTGTTTCCCAAAGTGCTTTAAACAGTAGGCTATGGCTAAATCAGCTTGTCTTTTCGCACGGGGTGCCCAGATTACTTTAGCTTGTTTCTCCATGTCTCAAAGAATTGGTGCATATCATCCTCATTGATGCCTTTACCTTCTTCTAGCTCCTGTTCGGCTATATCTATTTCCCTATTGGCTTCTTTCAAACTGAATGAAATGGGAGATGCTGCATTCGCCTTGGACATAATTCGTTTCATATATTTCTCGATCTTTAGGACCGTTTCCATATCGTCTATTTTATTGAGATACCTCTCGATAAAGCTTTCTCTCCATTGTTGTAACTCTATTGTCGTCATATCAATTTCCCTCCTATATATTTATGCCCCAAAGGTATGTATTTTGTATGGGATAAAAAAGAAGGAGAGGCATACTTCGCAGCATCCTCCCCTTGTAAACACAAAACAATCAACAAAAAACTACTGTCTGAATAAGACTATCTGATGAATAAAAGCTCACGGTATTTCGGCAAGGTCCATATCTGGTCATCGACAACCAGTTCCAACTTGTCGATATGGTAACGGATGGCTTCCATCATCGGGACGATCCGGTCGTGGTAAGCGATCGCCTTCTCCCGCTCGCTCTCGATCTTGTTGGCTATCTTGCGGGCGTTGACCATCTCGTCCACTTTTTCCTTGATGAAGATCGTGCGGTTCGCTATATCCTCGATGATCTCCATGTTCTTGGAGGATAGATGGGCGGCTTTATCGGCGGGGAATAATTCACGCATCTTATATACGTTGTCGATCAAGGAAGACTGGTATTTGGTGGCCATCGGGATGATATGGTTCATCGTCAGGTCGCCTAATACACGGGCCTCGATCTGGATCTTCTTCGTGTACATCTCCCATTTGACCTCGTTGCGAGCCTCCAGCTCCTTACGGGTCATGACTCCCGTGGACTCGAACATGCGGACGCTGCTATCTTTCAAATAAGCGTCGAAGATCAAAGGCACGCTGGTCTCGCAATCCAAGCCCCGGCGTGCGGCCTCGGCCTTCCATTCCTCGCTGTAGCCATTGCCGTCGAAATGGATCGCCTTGCATTCCTTGATATCCTTGCGGATTACCTCGATGATAGCGGCGAACTTATCCTTTCCGGTGGCTATCTTAGCGTCTACCTCGGCCTTGAACTGCCTCAACTGATCCGCTACGGCGGCGTTCAATACCAGCATGGCGGCGGCGCAGTTCGCGGAGGAACCTACGGCACGGAACTCGAAACGATTACCGGTGAAGGCGAAAGGGGAGGTACGATTACGATCCGTGTTATCGATCAATAACTCGGGGATACGGGCGATATCGAGTTTCATGCCTTGCTTTCCCGCTAGGTTGAAATCTTCCGTATCGCTGTTCTCCAGATGTTCCAAAACCTTGGACAACTGTGTCCCTAAGAAGCTGGAGATGATCGCTGGGGGAGCCTCGTTCGCTCCCAGACGATGGGCGTTGGTAGCGCTGGAGATGCTGGCCTTCAGCAATGCGTTATGGGTGTACACGGCTTTCAGTACGTTGACCACGAAGGTGACGAAGCGCAGGTTGTCTTCCGGCGTCTTACCCGGTCCCATCAAAAGGATTCCGGTATCGGTTCCCAGCGACCAGTTATTGTGTTTGCCGGAACCGTTCACGCCTTTGAACGGTTTCTCGTGCAACAGGACACGGAACCCATGTTTGCGGGAGATCTTGCGCATTAGGGCCATGATCAGTAAGTTATGGTCATTGGCGAGGTTGCATTCCTCGAAGATGGGAGCCAGCTCGAATTGGTTCGGGGCGACCTCGTTATGACGGGTCTTTACGGGAATGCCAAGTTTCAATGCCTCAACCTCGAGGTCTTTCATGAATTCCATGACACGGGTGGGGATGGCTCCGAAGTAATGATCCTCCAACTGTTGGTTCTTCGAGCTTTCATGTCCCATCAAGGTTCGGCCGGTCATCAACAGATCGGGACGTGCGGCGTATAGGCCCTCGTCTACTAGGAAGTATTCCTGTTCCCAACCTAGGTAGGCGTATACTTTCTTCACGTCCGGGTTGAAGTAGTGGCAGACATCGACCGCCGCCTTGTTCACGGCTTCCAAGGCTTTCAGCAAGGGAGCTTTGTAGTCGAGGGACTCGCCTGTGTAAGCGATGAAGATCGTCGGGATGCACAGGGTGTCTCCTACGATAAAAGCAGGGGAGGAAGGATCCCAAGCCGAGTAGCCACGGGCCTCGAACGTATTGCGGATACCGCCGTTCGGGAAACTGGAGGCGTCCGGCTCTTGCTGGATCAGTAGTTTGCCCTCGAATTCCTCAAGTACGCCGCCTTTGCCATCGTGCTCGATGAAAGCGTCGTGCTTCTCGGCGGTACCTTCTGTCAAGGGATGGAACCAGTGGGTGTAGTGGGTAGCGCCTTTTTCCATCGCCCATTTCTTCATGCCGGAGGCCACGGCGTTCGCTGTCTCACGGTCTAGCGGGGTACCGTTGTCGATGGAGTCCACCAGTCTCTCGTACGCTCTCTCTGGAAGATATTTGAACATCTTCTCACGGTTGAATACTAACTCACCGTAATACTCGGAAGGTCTCTCGGCGGGAGTGGTTAGCTCGGTCGCTTTCTTCTCGAACGCCGATTCTACGACTCTAAATCTTAACTTTGACATAATACCTGATGATTATTGTTGTTTATAGTAAATGACTTATCTTAGCCACTTCCTCAGCCTAGCCATGGCCTCTAGGGTGTCATCCCTATCGCCGAAAGCGGTGAGGCGTAGATAACCTTCCCCGCTCGGTCCGAATCCCACTCCGGGGGTTCCGACTATCTTGACTTCATAAAGCAGTTTGTCAAAGAATTTCCATGAGGAGAGGCTGTCCGGGGTCTTTAGCCAGAGGTATGGGGCGTTATCGCCTCCGTACACCGTAAGACCGCAGTTTTGCAGACCCTCTTTCATGATCTTCGCGTTGGTCATATAATAATTGATAGTAGCTGTTACTTGCTGTTTCCCGGCGGTGGAATAAACCGCTTCCGCACCCCGTTGGGTTATGTAACTGGTTCCGTTGAATTTCGTGCATTGGCGACGGTTCCATAATTTGTTCAACTGTACCCGTTGCCCGTCCAGCGTGAAGGCGTTCAGCTCCTTCGGTACGACCGTGTATCCGCAACGTATCCCCGTGAACCCGGCGGTTTTAGAGAAGCTCCGGAATTCGATGGCTACCTTCTTCGCTCCTTTGATCTCGTAGATAGAGTGGGGGATATTCGGGTCCTGTATATAAGCCTCGTAAGCGGAGTCGTACATGATAAGCACGTCGTTGGCAAGGGCATAGTTTACCCATTTCTTCAATTCGTCCTTAGTCAAGGTCGTTCCGGTCGGGTTATTGGGATAGCAGAGGTAAAGGATGTCCACCCTGCGACTGGGCAGATCCGGTACGAAGTTGTTTTCCTCCGTGCAAGGGATGTATACGACATCGCTCCATTTCCCGTTTTCCAATACCCCAGTGCGTCCGCTCATTACGTTCGAGTCGATGTAGACCGGATATACGGGGTCTGTCACCCCGATACTATTGTCGTGGCGGAGCATGTCGCCTATATTTCCACAATCGCTTTTCGCTCCGTCGCTGATGAATACCTCGCTCGGTTCGATAAAGACTCCCCGGCTGGCATAATCGTTTTTAATGATAGCGTCGATTAGGAAAGGATATCCCTGCTCGGGGCCATATCCGTGGAATGTATCCTTGCTCGCCATTTCTTCCACTGCTTTATGCATCGCCTCGATAACGGCGGGGGCAAGTGGTTGCGTAACGTCACCAATACCCATTCGAATGATCTTATCCTTGGGATGGGTAACCTTGAAGCTGTTTACCTTTTTCGCGATGTCGGAGAAAAGGTAATTGTTCTGTAGTTTCAGGAAATGTTCATTAATTAGTGCCATACTCAGTTCTTTTGTTTTTATGTTGTTGTTTTTGTTGTTTTGTCTTGTTCCCCGTGTCAGACTTTGATGAATCCCTCGAACACGTTGACCGCTCCGCCGGTCATAAAGACCTTACCGCTTCGCTCGTCCCACTCGATGGTTAAAGGGCCCCCATCCATGATGACCTTCGTCTTTCGCTTTGTCTTCCCACGTACGACGCCGGCCACGGCGGTGGCGCAAGCTCCGGTTCCGCAGGCTTGGGTGATGCCGGAACCTCGTTCCCACACCCTCATCCGTACCTCGTCCGGTTTTAGCACCTGCACGAACTCCACGTTTGTCCGGTCCGGAAAAAGCGGGAGGCATTCCAGTAACGGGCCTACGCTTGCCAGATCGACCTTGTCCATCTCGTCCACGAAGATAACCAAATGAGGATTTCCCATGGAGATGACGGTGCCGGTGTAAATTTCTCTTCCAGCCTCAACCTCCAAGGCGATCTCGCCTACGGCAGGCATTCCCATATCTACCGTGACCTCGGTGACCTCTTCACGCTCTATTTTCAATTGTAGCTCTTTGATACCTGATAAGGTCTCTAAGGTAACCTTGTTCTTTTGCGTTAGGCCGGCCTCATAGACATATTTGCCAATACATCTGGATGCGTTTCCGCACATCATCGCCTCGGAGCCGTCCGCATTATAGATATGCATGCTGAAATCCGCGATGTCTGAAGAACCTATCAAGACCAAACCATCAGATCCTATGCCTGTGTGCGGCTTGCTCCATGCGATAGATAATTCCTCGGGGTTGTCTATCGGATAGACCATCGTGTTTACATAGATGTAATCATTTCCGGCACCGTGCATCTTTGTGAATCTGATTGATTTTGTCATTTTGATGATATTATTCTTTATATTATTTCTTTTTGTTTTATTGTAATGCAAATATATAACGTTTTGATAAGTATATAACAGGTGAGAGGCTCGAATGTTTTATAAATATGAGGTTTGTAATAGATTGAAGTTATAATATATGCTTTTAGTTATAAATGATAATTAGAAGTGTGCGTTTTGGTTTTATATCGTAATATATGCTTTGTGAATATGGGTTGCTGTAACTGTAAGTAAAAAAGCTATATATCTATCTATTTGCTTAAAATAAGTCTGTTTGTCTGACGAGCCTCTTTTTCAAGAAGTCTCAACTAGGGATAGATAATGGGTGAAAATATGTATTTAACCACTGATTTCTACGTAAAAGGTCATGTTTTGTCACACGAAAGGTCGCGTTGGGCGATGCAAGTAGTGGCGTTAGCCAACGCGATAGGTCGCGTAAGGCGATACATATAGTCGCGTCGGGCGATACAACCGTATGAAATGCCTCTTTTATCCGTATAAAAAACATGTTTTGACCCGTATAAATGTGAACTAGCATGAATTATTTCTCTAGAACAAAAGGTCGTATTTGGTTAATATATTACTAAACAATCATTTGCTAATATTTTTTCTCATATTTAGGGACGAGAAGTACATCAGGCCAGAAAAATCAACTCTCCGGGAGTTTGGTTTACAAATTGACAAAAAGAAAGGAGCTACTCGGTTTTGTTTCCGGATAGCTCCTTTTATCAGATTAACTAATTATCTAGATAATTTATTTTACGAACTTAACAGTTGTCTTATGAGCAGATCTCAAGAGCTTAGACTGATCGATTGAGATCATATAAATACCGTTCGGCATATTCGGAGTGCTGATGTATTGCTCATCGCTAGTGATGATACCCGTAGAAACAACTCTACCTACCATATTAACGATTACATAATTACCCTTACCATTCTTTACATAAAGACCGCTAGCGGTTGTAGAAACCTTAACCTCTTCGACATCATTCTCGATAGTCTCGTTGTCTGTGATGATACCCATAGCATTAGATTTGATATACATTGTTCCTACAGGAGCTGTATAATCTGCTGGTGTAAAATCAACTGTGATAGTTTGATTTTTTAATGGCATAGTTACATCTATATTCATACTTGCTTTCAATGCTTTTGCTTCATCATCGTATGAACTCATTTTAATAGTTGCTTTAGCTGCTTGTGTACCTACCATAGATGGAACAACTTCCATTGCAAATGTTGTAATACCTTTACTATCTGCTTCAGACTCAAATTCAGTTGTACTCATGTTGAAAGAAGTAGAACTTCCTGAAACCAGATCAGTAAAAACTCCATTCAATATAGAAGATGCTAAATGTTGAGGATTAATTTCTTGATTACCTTGTATAGTTGTCATACTAGCGTCTTCCCAACTCCAAGTAGCATCTAATGTCTTTTTCTCATACGTTGTGTAACGTGTTTGGATCTTCTTGCTATTTACAACATTGACATTTTGTACTAGTTTTTTGTATTTATCTACGTTGACAGTTCCGGAAACGTATGAGGTTAAGATTGTAGAGTCAGGAGTTATAGTACCTGCTACTGTTGCCTGTGGATTTAAATATACTACTGCATCCCCCATAGGCAATATTCCATTTGTTATGATACCCTTCAAAGATGCGTTGATTGTTGGTTTTTGACTCTGCATTTTAGTCATATCAATGGATATCTGGAAGTTTGGAAGTTTGCTTATCGCTGTTATTCCACGTAAGCTTTCTCCAATTTTAATATCATAATTATAAACAGCATTGGAACCTGTTTCTGTCATGGAAACAAGAGTGCCACTCTTTATATTAGTCATACCTAATGATGTCAATAGTGCTTCAAGATCTCCAAGATCAAGATTGGCCGTGAAGGAACTAAACGGAAGTAACCCTTTCTTTTCTCCTACAGAAAAATTCACACCGCAAGAGATAAAACCATCTAAAGCACTAGCTGTAACTTTCAAAGGTACGCTGATTTCGATAGTTTGCCCATTTGCGGTTGTCATCGTATAATCTTTGTAATCCGCAAATTTTAATTTGATATTGGCTAACATTGGCTTTACTGTAGCTGGTATGCCATTGATATCTACCTCACTTAAATTAATATTCATACTATCTGGCTGAATACTAATCGGTGTTGATGTAGCTGCACGTAACATGCCTTGTGTGCCAAAAAGCGGAGAGTTTAGTACGGTTTCAATGTTGGGATTTGTTAATCCCATGAAATCTATACCACTGATTTGTTTTACTTGATCAAATATCGCCGGTACGGCAGCTTTTACAAAAGCCACCTTTTCTTGGTCTGATATTTGTTTTTGTTGTTGTGCCATCACTGGGGTGGTAGCCATGAATGTAGCGGCTGCCAAACTAATGCATGTAAAGATTTTCTTCATATAAATTTGTTTTAAAGTGTTTTATGACTCTAGCTGGCAAAGTTATTATAAAAATTAAATGCACCAGCGTTTATTATTCATAAAAGTTGGTGCATTTTGCTACTAAAGAAAAGAAATATTCGTCAATAAGCGGATTCATGTACGTCTTTTATGGCCCTGCCACTTGGCTCGTTCATGTTTTTGAAAGCCGAGTCCCAAGCTAAAGCCTCTGCGGTAGAACATGCTACGCTAGGAATGGAAGGTACGCTTCTCGCCGCGCTTTCGCTGGGGAAATGCTCTTCAAAGATGGAGCGGTAATAATACTCTTCCTTGTTTTGGGGCGGATTGATCGGGAATCGTTTGGCGGCATTCGCCATCTCTTCATCAGTGACCGACTCGGAGGTTATTTTCTTTAATGTATCGATCCAGCCATAGCCTACCCCATCCGAGAATTGCTCTTTTTGCCGCCAAGCGATCTCCTTGGGCAAGCTGTCGGAAAATGCTTCTCGAAGTATCTTCTTCTCGATGATCGTACCCGGGCATATCTTTGCCACCGGATTCAGACGCATGGCCACATCAAGAAACTCTTTATCCAAGAACGGCACTCGTCCTTCTACGCCCCATGCGCAAAGGCTTTTGTTCGCGCGCAAGCAATCATATAAATACAGTTTGCTTAATTTGCGCAGGGTCTCTTCATGGAAAGCCTGTGCGTTCGGGGCCTTATGGAAATATAAATATCCCCCGAATACCTCGTCCGCCCCCTCGCCGCTTAGTACCATCTTGATACCCATGCTCCGGATCACACGGGCCAATAAATACATGGGGGTGGAGGCTCGGACGGTAGTGACATCATAGGTCTCGATATGATAAATGACATCTCGTAAAGCGTCCAATCCTTCTTGTATCGTATAATGGATCTCATGATGAACCGTACCGATCGCATCCGCTACTTTACGGGCGGCGATCAAGTCCGGGGCATCTTTCAATCCGATGGCGAACGAGTGGAGTTGAGGCCACCATGCGTCCGCTTTCCCATTGGTCTCGATGCGTTTCGCCGCGTATTTCTTGGCGATAGCGGAGGTGATGGAGGAATCCAGACCTCCGGATAGAAGGACGCCATAAGGGACATCGCTCATCAGTTGGCGTTTGACGGCGGCTTCCAGCGCATCGTGAAGTTGTTGTACGTCGGTAGGATTATCTTTCACGTTGGCGTAATCCATCCAGTCACGGGTGTACCATCTCGTGAGTTTACGGTCTTCGCTATAGAAATAATGACCGGGGAGGAACGGCTCGTAATGAGTGGCGAAGCCTTCAAGTCCTTTTAACTCAGAAGATACCATCAAGTGTCCCTCGTCATCGTATCCGATGTAGAGCGGGATCACGCCGATCGGGTCACGGGCGATCAAGTAAACCCCTTTCTCCTCGTCATAGAGAGCGAAGGCGAAAATACCATTGAGATCCTCGATGAAATCAATCCCTTTCTTCTTGTATAAGGCGAGGATCACCTCGCAATCGGAGCCGGTTTGGAACTCGTAATCGCCTTTTAACCGTTCTCGTAATTCCTGATGGTTGTAGATCTCTCCGTTGACGCAGAGGATGAGTTTCCCGTCGGGGCTGACCAAAGGCTGCCCTCCGGAGGCAGGGTCTACGATGGAGAGGCGTTCATGGGCCAAGATAGCGGTTTTGCCTTGGTAGATACCACTCCAATCCGGTCCACGGTGACGGATTCGTTTACTCATTAATAACGCTTGTTTACGCAGGGCTTGCGCTCCGTCGTGTATATTGAATATCGCTGTTATACCACACATGATAATTGAAAATTGAGAGTTGAAAATTAGTTGGTTTGTAAGAAACGGTCGATGGATCGGGCGACATTACGGCCGGAGGCCATCGCTTTTACGACTAGGCTCGCTCCGCTGACAGCGTCTCCGCAGGCGAATAGGTTGCTGTTGGCGGTGTATCCGGCATTATCTACGGCGATATTATCGCGGTTGTCGGTAGCCAATCGCAGTTCTTTGATCAATCCTTCTTGTACCGGATGTAGGAAGCCCATGGCGAGGAAAACCAGATCGGCCTCGATGATCTCTTTCTTGCCGGTCTGTCTCATCTGCGGACGGCCTCCGTCTGGGGAGGGAACCCATTCGACTTCTTCTACCTCAACCCCTATCAGGTTGTTTTTCTCTCCGATAAAACGGTTAGAGGCTAGATTCCACCGGCGGATACAACCTTCCTCATGGCTGCTGCTGGTTTTCAGTACTTGCGGATACATGGGCCAAGGTGTCGCCGGATTCTGTCCGACGGGTGGCTGGGGCATGATCTCGATCTGGGTGACACAGGCCGCCCCATGACGGTTCGCTGTCCCTACGCAATCGCTACCCGTATCGCCTCCGCCAATCACTAAGACTTTCTTGCCCTTACAATTGATCTGGCTTTTGGGCGGGATGGGGATGCCTTCTAAGATCCGGTTCTGCTGGCTTAATAACTCCAAGGCGAAATGTACGCCTCTTAAATGACGTCCCTCGATAGATAGATCCCGGGGAACCTCGGCGCCGATCGCTACGCAAACAGCGTCGAAATCTTTCACTACATCTTTCGCTAATATCTCTTTGCCGACCATCGTGTTTACACGGAAAAGAATCCCTTCTTGCTCCATGATACGGATACGGCGATCGATAATGTGCTTGCCTAGCTTGAAATTGGGGATGCCGAAGCGTAGCAAGCCGCCCGGTAACTCATCTTTCTCGAATACGGTGACTTCATATCCTTTCCGGTTCAATTGGTTCGCCACGGTCAATCCGGCGGGACCGCTACCGATCACGGCTACCTTTTTCCCGTTGCGTACCGGTTGGATAGGCTGTACGTATCCTTCCCGGAAAGCGGCTTCCACGATAGCCGCCTCGTTCTCACGGATCGTGACAGGTTCGTCGCAGCTAAGTTTCAGTACGCAGCTTTTCTCGCAGAGGGCGGGGCAGACACGTCCCGTGAACTCCGGGAAATCGTCGGTCTGCTCTAATACGTGATATGACTCTTTGTAACGGCCTTTGTATAACAAATCTTGCCATTCTGGTTGCTTGTTACCCAGCGGGCAGGCCCAGTGGCAGAAGGGTACGCCACAATCCATGCAGCGGGAGGCCTGCGTACGGCGGTCACCGCTGTTCAAGGTCTGTTCTACCTCGCTGAAATCATCTATACGTTCGTGGACGGGACGATAGCCCGCCTCTTGTCTATGTATCGTTAGAAATGCTCTTGGGTTTCCCATAGTTCTCTTGTTTTTGTGTAAATATTTAGTAGTCTTTCTGCATCTCCGCGATCTTGCGTTGGAGTTTGCGCATCTGTTCCTCTTGGAGTACTTTCTTGTATTCGATCGGGACGATCTGGATGAACTCATCCACGTACTTGTTCCAGTTATCGAGCATCAATCCGGCCAGATGGCTGCCGGTATGATGATAATGCTTGCGGATCAATTCATGAAGTTCCTTTCGTGAGGTGCTATCCTCGATCAAGGAAAGCTCTACCATTTCCATGTTGCAATAGTAGTCGAAATCACCATTCTTGTTCCACACGTAAGCGACACCACCGCTCATTCCGGCGGCGAAGTTCCGGCCTGTATTGCCTAAGACGACAACCCGGCCTCCGGTCATGTACTCGCAACAATGGTCGCCTACACCTTCCACGACAGCGATCGCCCCGGAGTTTCGCACGCAGAAACGCTCTCCGACCCGGCCGTTGATATAAACCTCACCGCTGGTAGCCCCATATAATAAGGTATTACCGGCTATCGTATTGTCTTCCGCTATAAAGGTGGAGCGTACCGGAGGCATTAAACTGATGTGTCCGCCGCTCAATCCTTTTCCGAGATAGTCGTTCGCCTCGCCTTCCAACCGGAAATGTACGCCGTGAGCCAGAAAGGCTCCGAAGCTCTGGCCCGCCGCCCCCTTGAACTTGATATGCAGGGTGTTCTCCGGTAACCCGATGTTCCCGTACCGCTTGGCGATCTCGCCGGAAAGTATGGCTCCTACGGAACGATCGGTGTTGGCTATCGCGTAATCCAACGATACTTCCTGTCCGGATTCGATGGCGGCCTTTGCGTGACGGATTATATCCACATCTTTCACGTTGTCGATCGCGTGGAGTTGACGGGTGACATGATGGATGACCTGCGTGGCGGCTTGTTTCGGTAGATGGATCAAGCGGCTGAGATCCAATAGATCATGTTTCTCGATATGATCGGAAGGTTTACGCATGAGTAAGTCCGTACGGCCAATGATATCGTCTAGTTTCGTATAGCCTAGCTCTGCCAGATATTCTCGAACTTCACGGGCGAGGAAGGTGAAGAAATTCACCAAATATTCGTGTCGGCCATGAAAGCGTTTACGTAATTCCTCATCTTGGGTAGCGACACCTACCGGACACGTGTTCATATGGCATTTACGCATCATCACACAGCCTAAGACGATCAAGGCGGAGGTGGCGAATCCAAACTCCTCGGCACCCAGCATCGCCATCAATACGATATCCCGTCCGGTTTTCAATTGTCCGTCTGTTTGCAAGCGGACTTGTCCCCGGAGGCCGTTCATCACGAGCGTCTGTTGAGTCTCGGATAGTCCTAGCTCGGGTGGGATTCCGGCGTAACGGATAGAGCTTATCGGGGAAGCCCCCGTTCCTCCTTCCGCCCCGGAGATCACGATCCGGTCCGCTTTAGCTTTGGCTACACCGGCGGCGATAGTTCCCACGCCACTCTCGGATACGAGTTTCACACTGATCTCGGCTTGAGGGTTCACGTTCTTCAGATCGAAGATCAGTTGTGCCAAGTCCTCGATCGAATAAATGTCGTGGTGAGGTGGAGGAGAGATCAGAGAGATTCCCGGAATCGAGTGACGGGTTCTCGCTATGATATCGTTCACCTTATAGCCGGGAAGCTGTCCTCCTTCGCCCGGTTTCGCTCCTTGGGCGACCTTGATCTGGATCTCGTCGGCGTTTACCAGATATTCCGTGGTCACGCCGAAGCGTCCGGAGGCTACTTGCTTGATGGCGGAGCGGAGCGATAACCCGTCCTCACGGGGGATGAAACGAGCCGAGTCCTCACCACCCTCGCCCGTGTTACTGCGTCCGTGTATCTTGTTCATGGCTATAGCTATCGTCTCGTGCGCTTCCCGGCTGATAGAGCCGAAGCTCATCGCTCCCGTGACAAAGCGGCGCATGATCGCTTCTTCCGGCTCTACCTGCTCCAAGGGGATCGGGGTGCGTTGTTTGAAGGTCAGGAAATCACGCAAGAATATGGGGCTTTCCTTCTCATCAACCACATGGGAATATTCCTTGAATTTCTTGTAGCTCCCCAAGCGGGTAGCTAGTTGAAGCATGGAAATGGTATCCGGGTTCCAAGCGTGTTTCTCGCCATCCTTGCGGAAGGAATAAATGCCTTTATGTTCCAATAAAGAATCCGTGGGGTGGGAGAATGCGTCATTGTGCATGGCGATCGCATCTGCCGCTATCTCTTCCAAGCGGATACCACCGATGTTGCTGGTGGTTCCCCCGAAGTAAGTCTCTGCCAGATCCCGGCTTAGGCCGATCGCCTCGAAAAGCTTTGCTCCCCGATAACTGCGGATCGTGCTGATCCCCATCTTGCTCATAACCTTGAATAAACCCTTGCAAATGGCTTTTACGTAATTCTTCTCGGCAGTCTCGTAATTCAATTGTATCTCTTGTCTGTCTACCAGATCATCTAAGATAGCGAAAGCCATATAGGGGTTGATGGCACTGGCTCCGTAGCCTAGTAAGAGGGCGGCGTGCATTACCTCACGCATCTCGCCGGTTTCCACTACCAGCGCTGTTTGCACCCTTTTCTGCACGGAGATCAGATGGTGATGCACGGCGCTTACCGCTAACAGGGAGGGGATCACCGCTTTTTTCTCATCTACGTTCCTGTCGCTTAAAATGATGTAGTTAACGCCGTCGGTGACGGATTGCTCCGCTTGTTTACATAATTCGTCCAAGGCAGCTTTCAGTCCTGCGCATCCTTTCTCTGCGTCAAACAAAGTGGGAAGCTTAACACTTTTAAAGCCCTTATACCGGATGTTACACAGGAGATCCAGTTGTGTATTGGTCAAGATCGGATGGTTCAGCCGAACCATTTTACAGTGGCTCTCGGTTGGAACTAAGATATTGCTTCCCACGGCCCCGATATACTCGGTCAGGCTCATGACGAGTTCCTCGCGGATCGGGTCGATCGGCGGGTTGGTTACTTGGGCGAATTGTTGGCGGAAATAATTATAGAGGATTTGCGGACGGGCGGATAATATGGCCAGTGGCGTATCGTTGCCCATGGAGCCGACCGGTTCCGCCCCTCCCGTGCACATCGGTACGATGATACGTTCGATATCCTCACGGCTGTATCCGAACGTACGCAGTAGCTTGTCGTATTTCTCTACCTTATGAGGAATCTTACGGCCGGATTTCAACTCGTCCAATTCCACCCGGTTTTTCTCCAGCCAAGTACGGTAGGGCTGGGCGTTCGCCAGTTGTTCCTTCAGCTCGCTATCGTAATAAATCTCGCCTTTCTCGGTATCGATGAGTAAGATCTTTCCGGGTTGCAGACGGCCTTTTTCCTTGATCTCGTTAGGCTCGAAATCCATGACGCCGACTTCGGAGGCCACGACCATCATGTCATGTTTCGTGATCAGGTAGCGGGCGGGGCGGAGACCGTTACGGTCTAGCATGCCTCCGGCGTAGCGTCCGTCGCTAAAGAGCAGGGCGGCAGGCCCGTCCCACGGTTCCATCAAGATGGAGTGATATTCGTAGAAAGCCTTTAGGTCTTCGGAGATCGGGTTCTTCTCGTTGAAACTCTCCGGTACCAGCATCGCCATGGCATGCGGCAGGCTCATCCCGGAGGCCACGAAGAATTCCAATACGTTATCCAGTGAGGCACTGTCACTCATGCCCGGCTGGATGATCGGGCGTATATCGTTGATATCCGGGATTCTGGGGGAGGATAGTACGCTCTCCCGGGCCTCCATCCATCCCCGGTTGCCTCGTATCGTGTTGATTTCCCCGTTATGTGCCAGTAGGCGGAAAGGTTGCGCCAGGCTCCAAGTGGGGAAGGTGTTGGTGCTGAAACGTGAGTGTACCAAGGCCAGTCCGCTAGTGAAATAAGGTTGCGTCAGGTCCGGAAAGTAATGGCGTAGCTGCATGGATTCCAGCATGCCTTTGTAAACGATGTTTTTGGTGGAAAGAGACGCTATATAGAAATCATCCTTGGCCGGAAGGTCGGTGGCCGATACCCTTTTCTCGACCCGCTTACGTATGAGGTATAGCTTTAGTTCCAGCTCTTGCTGATCGTTGCAGCCGATGATGAATATCTGCTTGATATCCGGTTCGGTCGCTTGTGCGTCCTTTCCCAAGATTTCCGTATGAACGGGAACTTTGCGTAAGTGCATCAAGGTTAATCCCTCTTTCTCGATCTCTTCGATGAGGATACTGAGGATGCTTGCTTGCTGTTCCTCGTCTTTGGGGAGAAAGATTAGTCCGGTGCCATATTTGCCTTTCTCTGGAACCGGAATTCCTTGCAGGAGGATGAACTCATGCGGGATCTGTAATAGGATTCCCGCTCCGTCACCCGTTTTGTTATCGGCTCCCTCAGCGCCTCGATGCCTCATGTTCTCTAGTACCTTAAGGGCTGATTCGATGATGTCGTGCGATTTCTCGCCGTGGATATTTACTAACATTCCTACTCCACAAGCGTCATGTTCATAAGACGGGTCGTATAATCCTTGTCTGCTATTAAAATGATTTCTGTTTGTTTTCATTTGTTGACCTTATGTTTGCGTATAAATGATTATTGCGTCAATTTGTTTCGCAAATATAGGTATTAATGGCATAATGTGATTGCTTGTAGGAGCGAAAGAACGGAGAAAAGATAAGAATATCTTATCTAATGTTTCTATTTGTAAGTATTCACTGGGTTTATTCTTTTTATTTGAAAGATATTTGGTTGATTAGTTTGCTAAATGAAAGATGAACTAAAAAAAGAAGCACCGTCACGTTTTGCGACAGTGCTTCTTTTTTTCCGGAAGCGCTGTCACGGATTGTGATGTCGCTTCCTATCTGTTTTATCTATCGGGATATTCTCGGATGAAATAGCGGGCTAGGAACTTCCAATTCTCTTGTATGATCGCCTTGCCACGTTCCGGGCTGGTAAGGCTTTTTGTTTGTGCGTCGGCCAACATACCTCGGTCTACCAGCTCTTTCAGGAAGTAAACGCTGCAATGTTTCACGATGAAGAAAGAGAGCGCTTGCTTGGCGGCACGGTTGGCGTCGTAGAAGGGATTGTTCTCATCCTTGATCAGCTCCACGTCACGGGTAATGACTTGGGCGCCTTCCTCGGGCGTGGCGTAGATCGCCAGCTTCTTGCCTTGCCAGTCCTCGGGAAGATGGAAGTTCTCGGCGGGGATAAGGCCGGAAGTCTCCGTGATAAATGTTTGTGCATCTTCGGTCTTGTCGAAATAGAGAAGCAGTTTGTCACCTGCGGCTTTGCGGAAAGTCTCGTATTGTTGGCGGTTTTCCTCCAGCATATCGTCGGGCAGGGTAGCTACAGACTCGTCGGCGGTGTTCTGAAATACCGCATGGTCGGGATGCTCGGCGGGCAATATCTTTGTCAGCCATTGCGGGGAGGTCAGA
Organism: Parabacteroides sp. AF39-10AC; assembly: GCF_003635405.1. Taxonomy (NCBI): domain Bacteria; kingdom Pseudomonadati; phylum Bacteroidota; class Bacteroidia; order Bacteroidales; family Tannerellaceae; genus Parabacteroides; species Parabacteroides sp. AF39-10AC. Next base: position 157,168 of record NZ_QTLP01000006.1, read on the forward strand.
CCTAGCAAGGAGGTCTTGCTGGTGTAGGCCATCATGCCGTGGCTGTTGACGAGCAGGTTGTTAAGCTGCTCTTGGTTGAGGTCGGGCTGCTCCTTCCAGCGGTCGTGGGCGAAGTCGCTCAGTTCCCGGGCCGACTCAGGCAGGATATAGGATTCGTAATGGAACCATTGCAATAGACGGTCGTAATCCTCTTGCCGCTCGTAGCGGGTATCAAGGGCGAAAAGCTTGGCCATGCGGGTATTCTCCGGCGCCGTGGTCCACTCTTTGCAGAACAGGTCGTAGATAAGCATGCCGGTGGATTCGTTGGCAGGGTTGTCCGGACTGACGAAAGTGCCTTTACGATAGCCGTGATACTGCTGGGTATAATGCCAAAGGAGGAAGCGCACGTCCTCAAGGTTCACCTCATCGTCGTAATAATGATCGTCCGGAGTGTAGAAGGGAAGGTATTTGCCGTATAGCTCCTTATGGGTAAGGATGAAGGCACGCCAAATCCCCATGCCGGAGATCACGTCCTCGAAGTAGGCGGCCATGCGGATACAGATCTGCTTTGTTTCCTCGCCCTCGAAGGAGTTTACCAACTCGGTCTTCTCCATGATATCGTAGATACGGTTCGCTATTCCGGTATAATAGGAATCCACGGGAGTGCTTTGTTTATAGGGATGCAACTGCAACCAGTCTTTCGGAAAAATTTTAATGTTCTTCATGTTATTAAATGTCTTTATGCATTCAGGAGTGCAAATGTAGTAAAAATACGTTAGCTATGTCAAACGATAAGGAAAAGTTGCGGTCTTAAAAATGTAACATTTGTAGTCTTTATTGTTATCGGATCTAAACATCTTTGAAATATCGCCCCCGTACTTTCGCGTCGAAATCAAAGATGAAATAATAAGTAGTAAGATAATGGGAAAGAGTTTAAGGGGCAAAAGATTGAAAAGGTTAGGGCTTTTCTGGATGGGAGTTTTCCTGTCATTCTCTCTATGGGCACAAACAGGGGTTATCTGCGGGACGGTTACGGACGCTAAGATGAAAGAACCGTTGATCGGCGCCTCGGTCGTGATCGAGGGGACTACGGTTGGCGCTATCACGGATATAGACGGTAATTTTCGTATCGAGAACGTGAAGCCGGGTACTTATACGGTAGCCGCCTCTTACGTGTCGTACCAAACGCAAACGGTAAAGGATGTTCCGGTAGTCGCACGCCAAGAGGCGGTGTTGAATATCGAGCTTTCCGACGCTAACCTCCAATTACAGAATGTGGTCGTAGTGGCCCAACGGAAATTGGGAACCGAGATGGCCGTATTAAATACCGTACGCAAGAGCCTTCCGGTCGTGAACGGCATTTCCGCCCAACAAATCAGTAAAACACAGGATAGCGATGCCGCCGAGGTACTACGCCGTATCCCGGGAATCACCATCGTGGACGATCGTTTTATCGTAGTTCGAGGGCTTGCGCAACGTTATAATAATGTATGGCTGAACAATGCCACGACCCCTTCCAGCGAGACGGACAGCCGTGCCTTCTCGTTCGATGTGCTGCCCTCTTCCTTGATCGATAATATGATGATCTATAAAAGCCCCTCGGCGGAATTGCCGGCGGATTTCTCCGGAGGTTTCGTGCGGGTGCTGACCAAGAATATTCCCGAGGGTAATACGCTCAACGTCTCCTATCAAGTCGGGTTTAATACAAACTCCGCTTTCCGAGATTTCCAACTGACGAAAGGTTCCGCCTTGGATTATCTGGGCTTTGGCGCTGGCTCCCGAATGTTACCCTCGAACGCCCCATCTCATTTGAACGACATATCGGCAGCGGATGCGGCGGCGTTTACGAAGCGGGCGAATACGGGATGGAACGTGTGTCATTTCACGGCGATGCCGGAACAGAAACTGACGTTCACGATGAATCGTACCTTTGATATCGGTGACATGAAGATCGGTAATATCACCAGTGTGAACTATAGCACGGGCTATGATTATTACGAGATGAAAAACAACAACTACCTCTCGTACGACATGGCCAAGGATCAATCCTCATACCGTTACCGCTACGATGATGTACAATATAAGAATACGACAAAATTAGGAGCCTTGTTCAACTGGTCGTTGATGAAGGGAACGAGCAAATATGAGTTCAGGAATTTCTTCAACCAGCGTGGAACCTCTTCCTTATCGCAACGAGAGGGAACGGATTTCTACTCCGACCAAAATATCCGGAAATGGGAATCCCTTTATACCGGACGCACTACCTATTCCGGCCAGCTAAGCGGGGAGCATAAATTGAGAGAAGATATGAATAAACTGGATTGGACGTTAGGTTATGCTTTCGCCGCTTACAAGGAACCGGATCGCAAGGTGGTAAAATCTTTGGAGAGTACGACGGATGGTGACTCTCGTTATTACGTGTCCGACCCGACTCGTTATTATCAAGACTTGAAAGATAACAGCGCTTCCGCCGCCTTGAATTACGAGCATAAGTTCGCCGTCTCGGAGATGTTTACCCCTGTCTTGAACACGGGGGTATATGGAGAGTTTAAGAAACGTAACTTTGATGCCCGTCGTTTTGTCTATAATATGCTGGGAAGTGGTTATGACCGTTTTGCCGAATGGGACTACAGCTCGGTCTTCTCGGACGCAAATATATCGACCGATCGTATCTATATGAAAGAGAGTACGAACAAGAGCGACTCTTATACTTCCGATAATCTGCTGGGTGCCGCTTACGTAGCCGCTAAACTGAACTGGGGAGAGAGGCTGAATGCGAACGTAGGTGTACGTATGGAGTACTATCAATTGAAATTAGATGGTTATGAGTCGGACGGTATAAAACCGGTGCATCTGGATCAGAACGCTACGGATTTCTTTCCTTCCGTCAACATCGCTTATAATTTGAATGAGAAGCACCAAGTACGCTTGGCTTATGGACGTTCCGTGAATAGGGCGGAGTTCCGGGAGATCGTACCTTACGTATATTATGATTTCGCCTTAGATGCGAATATCACGGGTAACGTAAACTTGAAGAACGCTTATGCGAATAATATGGATCTGCGTTATGAATTTTACCCGGCTCCGGGTGAGACGGTGACGATCGGCGGTTTCTACAAACGGTTCGATAATCCGATCGAGCAAACCTATATGGAAGCGGGTTCCGGATTGCAGTACACATACCACAACGCCGATCATGCGAATGCTTTCGGCGTGGAGCTGGATATCAAGAAGAATCTGGACTTTATCGGTCTGAAAGGCTTGAGCTTCGTATTCAACGGGGCTTATATCCATAGTAGGGTGTATTTCGCCGAGGGCTCTTTCGAGCGGGATCGTGCGATGCAGGGGCAATCCCCTTACTTGATCAATACGGGCTTATTCTATCAGAATGACAACGCAGGAATCTCAGCCTCCGCCTTGTATAACCGGATTGGCAAGCGTATTGAGACGGTAGGCGTACCGAAGCAGAAGCCGAACGATGATATTCCCGATATCTATGAGATGCCCCGTAACTCCTTGGACTTGAGTTTCTCGAAGAAGATCGGTAAATACGTGGAGGTCAAGGGAGGCGTAAAAGATCTATTGAACTCAAAAGTAGAATATAAACAATTCCTAGAATTAACAGAGGCTTCCGGAGAGAAACGGGAGGTCGAGCAATTAATCCGTAGCTATCGTCCGGGTGTGACCGTGAATCTAGGTGTAGCCGTGAAGTTTTAATTTGAATTCACTCATATAAACTAAATTCGTTTACTTATGAACAAGTTATTATTAAAAGGTGTGGCCGCCGCTTTCTGTATGGCCACGATGTTTGGAACAACCGCTTGTGGCGACGATGATGATCTCGTAAATGTAGAGCCGCCTGTAGAGGAAACTCAAGATGTTATATTGGAAGGTGAGATTACCTCGGATATGACCTTGAAGGCTGCTGATAACAACCTGTTGAGAGGTTTCGTATATGTGACGGATGGCGTGACCTTGACGATCGAGCCGGGAACGGTAATCAAGGGGGAGAAATCGTCTAAAGGCTCCTTGATCGTCGAGCGTGGCGGAAAGCTCATCGCCGAGGGTACGGCGGAGAAACCGATCGTGTTCACTTCCGACCAACCGAAAGCTTCTCGTACCTATGGTGATTGGGGTGGCTTGATTCTTTGTGGCAAGTCTATCGTGAATAATACGGCTGGCGAGGCTCAGATAGAGGGCGGTCCTCGTTCTTACTACGGTGGAAAGGATCCGGAAGATAACTCCGGTATCGTGAAATATGTCCGTATCGAGTTCGCCGGTTATCCATTGGAGCCAAATAAGGAGATCAATGGTTTGACTTGCGGTGGTGTTGGCCGTGGCACTACGATCGAATACGTGCAGGTCTCTTTCTGTGGCGACGACTCATTCGAGTGGTTTGGCGGTACGGTAAACGCAAAACACCTGATTGCTTACAAAGGTTGGGATGATGAGTTTGATACGGACTATGGATTCCAAGGTAAATTGCAGTTCTTGTTAGGCGTTCGCGACCCGAAGCACGCTGATACGTCCAAGTCCAATGGCTTCGAGTCTGATAACGACGCTGATGGTTCCAATAATACTCCACTTACCACTCCGGTCTTTTCTAACGTGACCTTGATCGGTCCGTTCTATGGTGAATCAGCTGGTAAAACGGAAAATGATATCTTTTATGTTACGGAAGACGCGGCTAATGGCGCTAAGGGTGGATCATTCCAAGCCGCTATGCACATCCGCCGTAACTCTTCCTTGAATGTGTATAACTCGATTTTCGTGGGTTGGCCATACGGTTTGTATCTGCAAAACGCAAATGTGGGTGCGGTTGTTAAGAATGTGATCTTCGCCGGTATGTGGGAGAATTTCAAGGATGAAACTAGCCAAAATTACTTTCAGACAGCAGACTTGAGCAACCTTACTTACGCTTCCAGCAATGATATCATCGCTAAAGATGGTGACTATACATCGATCGTAGCGGATAAGATTGACGGAGCGGATTTCTCTGATACGGCTTTGAACGACGCTTTCTTCGAGAAGGTATCTTATAAGGGAGCTTTTGATGGCAAGAATGACTGGGCCGCTAACTGGACCAACTTCGATCCGAATAACACTGAATATTAATTTAGCTTGACTTTGAATAGGCTGTGAATTTGTTTGGGGCACTGAGGTATCCGGAAAGATCCCTCGGTGTCTTTTCGCATATAATTTAGATAAGAATGTATCATGAATAAAAAGCTATTGTTATTTTCTGCTTTTATGGCGGGGGCCTCATGGACCGTACAAGCGCAAGACTTGGTTTTAAGCGAAGGACAGTATTATACCGATGCCACGCAAACCACTCCATATACGGGTCGTTATACGGAATTTTATGACGATGGTATGCTTAAGATGGAGTTATATTTGAAAGATGGCCGTCCGGAGGGAACTTACGTGATTTATTATCCGAGTGGCAAGATCGCCGAGGTGCGTTCCTATTATCATGGGATCTTTCACGGAGAATGGCGTACATATAATGAGAACGGCCAGCTGATCGGCCTGGCTTCTTATAAGGAAGGGCAAAAGGACGGCCCTTGGCGTATCTGGAGTGATAAGGGAAATTTGTTGTATGAGATGTTCTATACGGCAGGGAAGAAATCTGGTGTCTGGCGTAGCTGGGATGAGGAGGGGAATCTGCTTTCCGAGGAGAATCAATAGGGATAATTGCCGTTTACATACCGTTGTAACGCCATTTACCTCTAATGGTAAATGTTTTTTCCTCTAGAGGTAAATGTCGTTACATCAGTATGTAAACAGTTTTACCTCTAGGTGAAAATACTTTTACTTCTTGATGAAAATATTGGTAAATGTAATTGAATGGAAATCAGTATGCTTACTCCTCTTCCTCTTCTCCAAAGTCGAACTCGAAATCGAATCCGTCATCCATGAATTCCGGCTCAGTGAATTGCTCCAGTTCACGACGGTCTTTCTTGGTAGGACGTCCGAGACCTTTCGCACGGTTCACGAAACCGGAGATACGGTTCATCTCCAGAATCTCATACTGATCCGGGGTTGTCACGTTCTCCAAGTAATTCGGGACGAGCTTTGCGCCCACACGATTCTCGATCAATCCGATTACCTTAAAAGAGAAGGTGATCGGCGGTTTACGCACTTGGATCACATCGCCAACCTTGATCATGCGGGAAGGTTTGATCGTTACTCCACCTATCATGATACGCCCTTTCTTGCAAGCTTCCGCGGCTATCGTGCGGGTCTTAAAGATACGGGTCGCCCACATCCATTTATCGATACGTACCTCGTTCATATCTGTATTCTCAGTCTCTTTTATTTATTATTAAATTGATTCATCGTAATCTGGATGCCGGCGAGGCAGAAGCTCTTGATGATCTCTGTCGCACGATCCAATATCTCTGGCATCAATTGCAATTCCTCCGGGGGAAATTTCCCTAGCACGTAATCGATCTGTCCGCCCCGTGGGAAATCGCTGCCTATGCCGAAACGAAGGCGGGAATATTCCTGCGTATTCAATAACTGGGCGATATTCTTCAACCCGTTATGCCCGGCGTCGCTACCCTTTGGTTTCAGACGTAAGGTTCCGAATGGCAATGCCAGATCATCTACGACAATCAATAGATTTTCCACGGGAATGTTCTCTTTTTGCAACCAGTACCGAACGGCGTTGCCGCTGAGGTTCATAAAAGTATTCGGCTTTAGCACGATCAAGTCACAGTTTTTCACCCGTATGCGTGCGATTGCCCCGTATCGCTCCTCAGTGAAATTGCCTCCTACGCTCTCTACCAGATGGTTGACAACCCGGAAACCTATATTATGGCGGGTTCCCCAATATTCGGAACCGATATTACCAAGTCCTGTTATCAAATATTTCATTATCCTCGAATCTATAAAAGAAAGGGGAAGAACATTCTATGAATATCCTCCCCTTCATGTATTGTAATAATGTTTTTACCTCAGATTATCCTTTAGCCTGAGCACCACGAGCGGCACGAGTCAATTGAACGGCGCAAACAACAGCGTTTTTAGCGTTCATCAATTCAAGACCTTCGAAGTGCAAAGCACCTACCTGCATAGTCTTACCTAATCCAAGGTGATCCACATTAATCGTCAACTTTTCAGGGATTTGATCGTATATAGCTTTCACTTTCAGTTTTCTCATTTGAAGAGACAACTTACCACCGGCTTTAACACCTTCTGCGTGACCTTCCAAAACAACCGGAACTTCCATTACTACGGCTTTGTCCTTAGATACTTCCAAGAAGTCCATGTGAAGGATTTCGTCAGTTACAGGTTGGAACTGCATGTCCTTAACGATTGCCATCGTCTTGTTACCGTCAATGCTTAACTCAACAACGAAAATCTCCGGAGTGTAAACCAACTTACGAACGGCTTCTTTTGTAACCGTGAAGTGAGTTACTTTTTCGCCACCGTATAATACAGCGGGAATTTCATTGTTCTTACGCATTGCCTTCAAGGCTCTTTTCTGATCAGCGGAACGAGCGACGATCTCTCTTCCTTTTCCTTCTAACTCAAAAGTCTTCATTTTCTTTAATTTTTGTGTTACTCAAAATTAGTTATTTTGCTTCCTAATTTCCCATCACACGGTACGGGGCTAAAAAGCGGTGCAAAGATACGATTTTTGTTTGATGTGACAAATATTTCGCATGTTATTTGTCGGATTATCGATCTAGCTTCACTAATTTCGTGGTTCGCATGATCCAGCGGACAAGGCCGTGGGGGAGGAGCACAACGAGGGGTGTGCATATTTTGTTGAAGAGACCCGGTAATAGGGAAGCCCGGTGGTGAAACAAGGCATTAATCCCTTTTTTAGCCAGTTTTTCCGGGCGCATCATGATACCTAGGCGGATCGCTAAGGTCTTTAAGTTGTCGCTTAGGTTATATAAATTCGTGGCGACGGCGCCGGGACAAAGTACGGTTACGCTTACTCCATAATCCAGTAACTCCGAACGCAAGCCTCGGGAGAAGCTTTTCAAGTATCGCTTGGTGGAAGCGTACAGCGTAATTCCCGGATAAGGTAGCCAACAAGATAGGGATGACATATTGAGGATATATCCATGACGCCGTTTCTTCATCTCTTGCCCGAAATAATAACAAAGCTGGGTAGGAGTGGTCACGTGGAGGTAGAGCATTTTCTCGACGATGTTGGCCTTAGCTTGTAAGGTCTCGCAGAAAAAAAACATACCGGCGTTATTGACCAATACCTCTATTGGGATGTTTTTCTCTTGGCAAGTATCATATAGCTCCTTGGCCGCCCCGGGGATCGCCAAATCACGATAAAGCGGCAAAACTTCTATACCATATTTCTCGGAGAGAAACTCACCTTTCTCCCGGATCGCCTGCTTCTCATTGCTGACGATCACTAACTGATAGCCTCGTGAGGCTAGTTCCTCGGCATAGGCGAGACCTATTCCGGAGCTGGCCCCCGTGACTAAAGCCCATTTCTTTTCCATTATTTATATTCAAGCCTTTTGATTTCACGTACGATACATTCCGGAAGACCTTTCACGTTCTTATGACAGACCATATCCTCACTATACATACGGGCGATACAATAGTTGCTATGCCCACAATCGCAACGGGCGTGCTCGTCTTCTTTCATACGGTTGACGAAGCCCGGCTCGTTCACCAAGGCACGTGCCATGGCCACAAACTCGAACCCGTCGTTCAGTACCTCCTCGATCTTGTCTCTGGAGACTAATCCTCCTACGTAAATAAGAGGTAAATGTAAGGCTTTGCGGAATTTCAACGCATCTTCAAGGAAGTAAGCCTCCTTAAACGGTTCCGAGGGAATCATATATTTACCCACCATGCGGATTCCAATCGGTAGATAGCCGCGAGGCATATAATACGCCATCGTACGGATCGGCATTTCTCCCCGCATTACATACATGGGGGCACGGCTCACGAATCCGCCGCTTAGTACTAAGGCATGCGCTCCGCATTGGTCTTGGAGTGTACGGGCTACTTCTAGACATTCGTCTATTTCAAGTCCTCCCTTGAACCCGTCCCGCATATTGGTCTTTACGGTTACGGCCATGTCGGAACCTGCTGCTTTCATCACCTCTTCCATACACATTCTCATGAAGCGCATACGGTTCTCAAGGCTTCCTCCATATTCGTCTTTCCGGTGGTTGGTATACGGGGAAAGGAATTGGCTGATCAGATAACCATGCCCGGCATGGATCTCGACAGCGTCCATACCTGCCTCACGTGCCAATCGTACGGCCTCACCGTAGGCACGAGCCATGGAAGCGATCTCGGATTGTCTCATACCTCGTACGATCGTGGGAGAGTAGAGGTTGAAACCGCTGGACGCTGAAATAGGCGTGCATCCGCAAATCCGCTTATGCGACATATTACCACAATGGCCTAACTGGATGGAAGCGGCGGCTCCCTCTTTATGGATAGCGTCGGTGAGCTTGCGGAGGCCGGGAATAATATCCGGACGCATCCACAGCTGACGCTCGAACGACAAGCCGCTTTGCGTCACGGCGGCATAAGCTATGTTCGTCATGCCGATCCCTCCGGCGGCTACGGATGTGTGATAGTTGAATAACTGCTCCGAGGGAGCGTTTCTCGGGCACATACTCTCGAATGCGGCGGCCCGGATCGTGCGGTTCCTAAGTGTTAGCGGACCGATCTTACCGGGTGTAAACAGGATTGATTTGTCCATATCAATAGATTAATGTAGTTGTTTCGAAAAATTAAGTTAGATGGTTTTCTCTATATTCCAGACGAAGGCCCGAAGCCCTTGCGCTTCCGTTTCCTTGTCTAAGTTGTGTAGGATTTCCAGAAAATGATCGACCTTCTCGTCTTCTACCATCGTAAGGATAGCTGAATTCAAGGTAGGCCAAGCGTGATTGCCGTAATGTGGCTCGCCTGTTTTACTTCCCCGTCCTTGCACGACATCCCAATAGGTAAAACCTTTAAGGTTATTACGGTCCATGATACTGACGATAGCTTCGTAATACGCTTGATTGAAAGATATAAATATCGCTTTCATATAGTTGTTTTTTATGAGATCGCATATCCGTAGGGAAGCTTTTCTTACGATGGGCATTCAAGCCTGCTTATTATGGGCATCGTAAGCACCTTACAATGGGCATTGTTATGACCTAACAATGCCCATCGAGGTTTGCTTGGCCTCGGCTTCCCTATGGTACGCAAAGATAATTAATTATTTCGTAATGCCTTCCTTATTTTGCGGCGTCTTCGTTTTACGCCGTTGGCAGCGAATACGGCATAGACCGTCGGAACAATAATCAAGGTAATCAAGGTGGATACGGAAAGACCCCAAGCCACAGTCATACCCATCGAGCGCCACATCTCGGAACCCTCGCCGGTTCCCACCGCCATCGGGATCATACCCAAAACGGTCGTCAACGTTGTCATCAATACCGGACGGAGACGGGATTTTCCGGCAGTCACTACCGACGTGATAATACCCATGCCACGCTCCCGGCATAAGATCGTATAGTCGATCAGCACGATACCGTTCTTAACCACGATACCCATCAACATGATCACGCCGATCAAAGCCATAACGCCCAATGGTGTCTGCGTGACCGCCAATCCCAATACGATACCTGTAAAGGCGAACGGGATAGAGAACATGATCACGAACGGGTCTACCAACGACTCGAACTGGGCAGCCATCACGATGAATACCAAGATGATGATCAATACCATCAAGATACCCAAATCGGTAAATGTATCCTGCTGATCTTCGAATGTTCCACCCAACTGCCAACTTACGTCGGATGGGATATCCATTTGTTTCAACTCATTCCGGGCGGCGGCAACCAAGTCGCTCAATGCTGCTCCCTTACCCGCTACGGCAGATACGGTGATCACACGCTCACGGTCTTTACGCTCGATGGTCGGGGGAGTCATACGTTCCACTACCTTGCCTAAATCACGGATGCGGATGCCTTTGCCCTCATTGTTATAGATCAAAATATTCTCAAGATCCTCTACGGACTCACGGAACTCTGGGGCGTAACGTACCTTGATATCATACTCATCTCCATCCTCACGATATTTTGAAGCGGTGGAACCATTTACACGGTTTCGGAGATACATGGAGGCGGTGGTTACGTTCAGCCCGTTGATGGCCAGTTTCTCCCGGTCGAAGTCGATCTGGTATTCCGGGATATAATCCTCACGGCTGATATTTACTTGCGAGCATCCTTTTACATTTCTCATACGACGGGCGATCTCATTCGCCACGGCATCCGTCTGGGCGAAATCAAAACCATAGATCTCGATGTTAACCGAGGTCTCTCCACCCATAGAACCTTCCTGCCCTCCGGCGAGTACCTCGAATTTCTTGATCTCGCTGTATTGGGCTAAGTCCTGCCGCATCAACTCGCAAATCTCGGTAAGACCTCTCTCACGGTCGCCCACGCTAGTCAGGTTTATATTGAACTCGATGATATGCGTACCGTTATTGCTTAGCTGGGCGAAGGTATTATCCGTATCCGCCGTACCTTCCGTGAAGTTACTGATCAGGATCTCCGGATATTTCTCACGGAACTTCTTGTCGATGTCGAGAGCTAACTCACGGGTAATATCCTGCCGTGTACCGATCGGCAACTCAATCGTTATACCGATGCGTGCGTTATCTTGCGTCGGGAAAAATTCCGTCTTGATGACCGGTATCAGCATCATACTGCCGATGAAGATCAGCGTAGCGCCTACGATCACCGTTTTCCGGTGGCGTACGGCCCAGTTCAAGAAGCGTCCGTAACCGCGATCCAAGGCGTTCAATCCCTTTTCGATAGGCGTGAAGAACATCCGGTACAATTTACCCTTCTCCGGTTGCTGGCGTAATAACTGTGAGCAAAGCATCGGGGTCAATGTCAAGGCACCTACCGTAGAAACGATCATGATGATACTAACGATCCATCCCAACTGCTTAAATAAGATACCCGCCATACCCGTAACCATCGTCAACGGCAAGAACACCGCCAACATCGTAAGGGTGGAGGCGATAACCGAGATAGCTACCTCGTTCGTGGCGTGTACGGCGGCCTGTTTCGGCTGGCTACCCCGCTCGATATGGGTCGTTACGTTCTCCAATACCACGATAGCGTCGTCCACCACCATGCCGATAGCGATAGAAAGTGAGCTCAACGAGATAATGTTTAACGTATTACCCGAGGCCAGCAAATAAGCGAAAGAAGCGATCAAGGAGATCGGGATGGTCAAGATAATGATAAACGTGGCCCTCCAACGTCCCAAAAACACGAATACCACCAACATAACGATGATAAAGGTAATCATGATCGTCTCTTTCAAGCTATCGATCGTATTCAAGATATTCGTGGAAGTATCCATGATTACGTCCAGCTTCACGTCTGAGGGTAAGCTAGCCTGTATCTCCGGAAGTTTCTGGTGTACCTTCTTGGCGATGTTCACCGAGTTCGCTCCGGACTGTTTCTGTATGACGATCATACCACCTTTCGTGCCGTTGTTGAACGTCTCTTGCGCACGTTCCTCGATACTGTCCTCTACACGGGCCACGTCACGCAGATATATGTTCTTTCCGTTCTGGCTACCGATCACTAGGTCCAGCATCTGCTTAGCGTCCGTGAATTCTCCTTGAACACGCAAGGAGTAGGTATTTGAGCCGATATCTACGCTACCCCCCGGTGTATTCCGGTTCTCTTGCGCGATGATGGTAGAGATACCTTCGATGGTCTGGCCGTAAGCCTCCAACTTGTACGGGTCGCAATACACTTGCAACTCACGGATCGGCGTACCGGAGATAGAAACGGCGCCCACGCCACTGATACGTGCCAATGGGTTGGATACCTTATCATCCAAGATCTTGTAAAGAGCGTTCGTGCTCTCCTCCGCGGTTACGGAGAGGATCAAGATGGGAATATCGTCCGTACCGAACTTGAAGATGATCGGATTCTCTACGTCATCGGGTAGGGAAGACTCTACCATGTCCAGTTTGTCGCGGACATCGTTCGTGGCGACATCGATATCGATGCCATAATTAAATTCCAACGTTACGATCGATATATTCTCACGGGATTGCGACGTGATATGCTTCAAGTCGCTTACGCTATTCAACACGTTTTCCAAGGGCTTCGAAACATTCATCTCGATATCCGAAGCGCTGGCGCCGGGATAGGCCGTCATCACCATGATGGTGTTCGTCTCTATCTCCGGAAGCAAGTCCACTGATAACCTGCTTAAGGAAAAAAGTCCGAAGATCACGATCGCCACAAATACAAGGGCGGTCGATACGGGCTTTCTTACCGCTGTTCCATATAAACTCATAGTCTGTTATTCGTTTTCGATTTCAACTTCCATACCGTTCGTCAGGCGGCTTTGCCCGGTGATAACCACTTGGTCGCCATCCTCCACTCCGGATATGATCTCATATTTATCACCCATACGGCGTCCTAGCTCCACCTTCTGGTAGGATACCTTGCCGTCTTTGCATACATAGATATACCGGTCGCCGGCGCCTGATTGTTTTACGATAGAGCGATCCGGAGCCACCACGTGATCCATATGGCCGAAACTCATTGTCACCCGGGCGAACATACCCGGTCGCACTCGCTCATCCGAGTTGGCGATCTTGATCTCCACGGGGAACGTGCGGGTAGCGGGATCGATCGTCGGGTAAACTAAGTTGACTTTACCCTTGAAAACCTCGTCTCCGTAGACATCCAGCCGGATGTCTACCTCATGGCCCTTCTTCACTTTCGTAAAAAGACTCTCGGAGACATTCACCATTAATTTGACCGGACGGATTTCCTCTACCGTATAGATGGGGTTTCCGCCGCTGTACATATCGCCGCTATCGTAGTTACGGGCGGTTACGACTCCGCTGATCGGGCTTAGCAATTGGGTGTTCTCCACCAAGTTTTTATACGTCTCGCGAGCCACCTCCAAGGAAGTCTTTTGGGCATCCCAAGCGGATTTGGAAGCACCGCCTACCTTATACAACTCGTCGATACGTTTGAACTCGATCTCTTGGTTATCCAATTGTATCTTCGCTTGCTTTAGACTTGTAGCGTCCATCTTGGCCAATAACTGCCCGGCTTTTACATGGTCGCCTACCTCGGCGAAGATTTTCTCGATACGGAATGGGGTTTGGGGAGCGATATTATTTTTGATATTCGCTTCCACTGTAGCGGTAAATTCACTGAGTTGCTCCACGTCTTGAACAGAGACCGTCTCCACTTTCACCTTTACTTTCTCATTCTGTGTTTCCGTGGCTTCCTCACTCTTATTACCCGAGCAAGACATCAGCAGGGCCAATGTAGCTATCGGTATTACTTTCAGCATTTGACTTGTCTTCATATAATTGTTCCTAATTATTATCTATTAAACTTTCAATTTTTAATTTTCAATTCATCTGTCCGTTACCCAATACTTTCTCCAGATCCGCCTTCGCTACCATATAGTCGTAGATAGATTGGTTGAAGTTCAACCGGGCCTGCGTCAAGGCAAGTTCGGCATCGTTCATCTCCAGCCATGTACCGGCTCCGGTGTCGTACCGTTTTTGCGAGATCATATATCCCCGTTCCGCTTGCTCGACTCCCTTTTGGGCGGCGTCGAACTTCTTGATACAGGTATTCATATTATCTATGTACTGTTTAACGGCCAACTGCAAATTACGCTTGGTATCGTCCCGTTGCAGGTTTAGTTGGTCGATGGAGACTTTCGTCTGCTTTACCTTATAAAATTTACTACCTCCGGAGAAGATAGGAACCGATAACGTGATACCGATCATCGAATAGGGGTTCCATCTGTAATTCTTGAACTTGAAGTCATTGTTCATGGCACTCCATTGATATAGACCGGTCAGCGACAAGGTCGGCAGATAATCGAATTTCTGCATGACCAGCGTCTTTTTTAGCTGTTCCGCCTGAAGGTCTAATTGTTTCAAGTCCGTATTCTCGGATAAGGTTGTATCCGTGGATAGATAGTCGGCGAAGAGGCTGGACTTGAAATCCGTCAGTTGCCCGTCGCAATCGATATTTAAATCCAGATCCATACCCAATAACGCTTTTAACTGCCATTTAGCCAAGGTAAGGGAGTTCTCTGCCTGCAACAGATTAGGCTCTGTATTCTTTACCGTCACATCGGCACGTATCAAGTCGTATTCAGCTACGGTTCCCTGTTCATACTTCCGTTTGATATCCAGATAATTCTCCATGGCATTGTCGTAACTTTGCTTGAATACCCGGTAAGAGTCGCTTGCCAGAAGGACGGCGTAAAAGCTCTTTTTCACTTGGTTCACCATCGCTATTTTAGAAGAGCGAGCTTGCTCCACCGCCAATTCCACGTCTAAGGCCGAGATACTCAAGCTTTTCCATAAGGAGGCGTTCACCAGTGGCATGGAAGCGTTGAAGCCCAAGCTCCAGTTGTTGCTACGTCCTACCTCGAAACCCTCGTCCATACTCGACATGTCCGTGCCTTCGGGCAAGCTGCCGCCTCCCATGTCACCCATGTCGAAATCCATATACATCACCTGTTTCTTCAAGGTACGGTTGTAGTCCCCCGCAAAACTGATCTGCGGAAATAGAGAAGCGTACGAGCCTTTACGTGCGTACTTTTTCTTCTGTATTTCTTTATCGGCAACTTTTACGGTCGGGTTCTCGCTAAGGGCGATCTCTAGCGCTTTCCCAAGATCCAGTTTCAGGGTGTCTTGAGCCAGAACCGGTCTCGCCGCCAGAAAAGGCAATACCATAAATGTGACCAACATCATTTTTCTACTCATCAATAATCGTTTCATTTAGGATAGATTTTGTCTGTGATTAAACTCATTAAGTGTTCGCTATAAATCATAGGATTGTTTGAGATCGAATCGGTCTAGGATCGCTCTTCCCTTCTCGGTACTGATCCCTTTCAGGAATGTGAGGAGGATCGTGTTGTATACCTCGGTGATGGAATGCTTGCAGAAGACATTGGAAGGCCGCAACATCTTCGTCTGCTCTTTCACCAGTAAGGCCATGATCTCGAAGTTGATCCCCTCTTGGAACACGCCCTCTTTAACGCCCCGTGTGAACAAGTCCATACACCTCTTACCCATTCTCGCTTTATTCATCTCTATTTTTTGTTGGGCTTTCGGATATTTCTTCAAGTCCTCGTAAAACTTCTCGTTGAACCATCTCGGGTTTTTCATCATCTCCTCATAGAAAAGCAGGATTACTTCCAAGGCATTGAAAGGTTCTTTTTCCAGTCCCGTCAGATATTGTCCGAGCGATTCGGAATTGTGATCGATCCCCTCGATCAGCAAGGTTTCCTTGTCCTCGAACGACTCGTAAAGTGTGCGCTTGGAGATACCAGCCGCTTTCGCTACATCATCCATACTCACACTCTTGATGCCATATTGAGAAAAAAGATCGAACGCCGTATTAATAATCTGTTCTTTTATCATATTCGTTTTTGTTACGTCAAAAGTAGCCGGGGCAATCCCCGTATACAAGTAAAAAGCGCTGACTCGTCCGTTGGAATCGACCAATGACCGGATATTCCCGTCGAATCTATTCGCAAAGGTCTGATATATTTAGAAAACCAGAAAGGTTTATACTGTTACGGTATTGGTATGGAATGAAACAGGATATTGTCAAAAATTCTTGTTATTCGTTCAATTTTGGATGAAAATTGGTTAAAAACGAAATAGTGGGTGGTCTTTGGCTTTTTATTTCTATCTTTGTCCGAGGTGATAATAAAAATCTACAGATAGATATGAAAAATTTACCTTTAATTGAAGTCACTGAGTTAATCAAGGGAATTGAGTCCAGCGACAACTTTCAAGATGATTTATCGATAGCGGATCTGAACGGAGATTTGATTAATTACGAGGAAAAAAGGCTGGAGCATTCCACCCCGATGCGTTTAAATGCCTTGTTGATGATCTTGGTACAGGAAGGTACTGCTGATATTTCGGTAGACTATATTCCATATAAGATAGAGAAGAATACGTTTATAACCTTGATGCCGACTCATATCATACAGGTATCGAAAGTGAGCAAAGATTTGAGAGGGCGTTTGTTGATCGTGTCCAGATCTTTTCTGGATGGATATACTACCCCGGCAGGGAAAAAAAACTCTATGGTGCATTATATGCAGATCCGTAAGAATCCATGTGCTGCGATGAGTGCCGAGGAGACTGAGCATATATCCGACCAATTCTCAATCTTACGGGAAAAGATGAAGCTGCGTACCCATTTTTTCCAGAAGGAGGCTCTCCAAAACGCCTTAGTCGGTTTCTTTATCGAGTTGGCTAATATCTTTATGGGTAAGAAGGAGCTGATGACGGCACCTACACTCTCCCGGAAGGAGGAGCTTTTCGAGCAGTTCCTGCAATTGCTTTTCGAGCATTGCAAGGAGCAGCACGTCGTTACTTTCTATGCCGAGAAATTATTTATTACCCCACAGTATCTTTCGCTTATCTTGAAAGAGCTAACGGGTAAATCAGCGAATAAATGGATTGACGACGCCTTGATCGTCGAGGCCAAGATGCTGTTGAAGGCCCCGCAAGCCACGGTTCAGCAAGTAGCGGATATACTCCACTTCTCCGATCAATCCACTTTCGGTAAGTTTTTCAAGAAGCATATGGGTATATCACCCATGGAATACCGGAAATCATAATCCGGTATTTTCTATACGCTTGCGGAACTTATACCAGTTGATCAACTCACAAGCCCCGTAGAAAATGCTGGCTACACCGAAGATTACGAATGTATTTGCCGCCGCCCCGAACGGGTAGGCAAGAATCATTACTCCGGTTATCAAGATCAAAGCCGGCATCAGGTAGAAGCCCAACGGTACATTGCTCCATTTCCTTGCGGATATCAATGAAACCAATTGCTGTACACCGGCAATTACCAATAAGGCTCCGAGTACGTACATTAATATATTCACGAAGAACTCGGGCATGATTACCAACCACGCTCCGAACAGTACGCTTCCCGCTGCCTCGATAGGAAACATCGGTTTTTCCCCGTTCTCGTTTTTCGGTCGGGTGAAATAGCTGAGGATAGCGAATAATCCCGGTAAAATGAATAGTATACCGATCGTGATAACCAGATAGGTTATGGCTGCTTCCGGCCATAATACCAAAACAAACCCTAATACCATCGCAAATGCGCTACGTAAAACCGCGCCATTAATAGATCTCATATGTTTTTATTTTAGATTTCATTTATAATATGACAAAGGTATATATTCTTTCCGACTTTTTTTACCTTTGTGCGCCATAAAGCAGTATCAGGAAAAACATCGAAATATATCCCTCTTGAATGCATGCTTCGCGTAAAAAGACAAACTTGAAATCATCTAACGAATAATAATACTAAAACAAAAAATGAAGCGTATAGTTTTTTTGGATTACGTGCGTGTGTTCGCGTGCTTCCTTGTCATGGTTGTCCACGCCAGTGAAAACTTTTATGGAGCTGAGGGCTCCACGGATATGGTGGGACCGCAATCTTATCTGGCCAATGAGGCCGATCGGTTGTGGGTAGCCGTATACGATGGTTTCTCACGCATGGCGGTGCCATTGTTTATAATTGTCTCCGCCTTTCTTCTTGCGCCGATGAAGGCAGGGCTGACCTCTTGGCAATTCTACCGTCAGCGTTGTATCCGCATCTTACCGCCGTTTTTCATATTTATGATACTATACAGCACTTTACCCTTGCTTTGGGGGCAGATAGATGCCGAGACATCATTGAAAGATATATCGAGAATATTCTTGAACTTTCCTTCACAGGCCGGACATTTGTGGTTCATGTACCCTTTGATCAGCCTCTATTTATTTATACCCGTAATATCGCCATGGTTGAATAAAGCCACGGCGAAAGAAGAGCGTTTTTTCATCGGCTTGTTTCTGTTGTCGACCTGTATGCCCTATCTCAATCGTTGCTTCGGCGAGGTGTGGGGACAATGTTTTTGGAACGAATACCATATACTGTGGTACTTCTCCGGTTATTTAGGATACCTCGTACTGGCACATTATATACATGTCCATCTTACATGGAACCGTTCTAAACGTCTGGTTATCGGAATCGCCTCGATGCTCGTCGGTGCCTTGCTGACGATTTATTCCTTCTATGTCCAAGCGATACCCGGAGTAACTCTTGTCACACCTGAGATAGAGATCGGATGGGCTTTCTGTACGATTAACTGTGTGCTTCTTACGGCGGGTACGTTCCTCGCTTTTACTTGCATAGGCAATTCGAAATCTCCACGACTCATAACAGAGATGTCTAAACTCAGCTACGGTATGTACCTTATGCATATATTTTGGCTCGGATTGTGGGTAACGGTGTTTAAGCACGACTTAGCCTTGCCTACTGTCGCCGCCATACCATGTATTGCGGTAAGTACATTTATCTGCTGTTATGTGACGACAAAGATTATCTCATTAATACCGGGCAGTAAATGGATTATAGGATGAATATAGGATAGCTCTGTCATTTGGCGCGGTTACTTTGTAAACAAGATGATAAGATTACCTGTTATTTGGAAAAAATCGTATATTTACGATATTCAAATAAATCCCGGGTAATAATGATGACGAGAACAGTTTTTATACTTTTGATATCGAGCCTTTGTACGCTAAGTTATTGTACGCCGAGGACCGAGCCTGCTCAAACCGAGGTCTTAACTCCTGTGGATTCTATATCGAAGGATTCCGCTGTGATCATGGAGACTTTGCCTCCCCATATCGAAATAGAGAAAGAGCTGCTTTACGATAAGCATACTTTAGAAGATACTTACCCCTATAAAGATACGACACGGGAGTTCCAGTGGGAGAAAATGAAAGAAAGATTATCCTTATTGGAGTCGATCCAAAGGGAGCCGTCTCAATGGGCGATCTTGCAGAACTATAAAAACAGGAATGGAGAGGCTCCTCTTGTAAAAGTCTTCAAGAGAGATGCCTATAAGAGGGTTTCCGATACGCTTGGTGTAGAACGCTATCAATCCGTCCCGCTTTATTTGCTGACTGATACCGTGATTCCCGAGATCTATGGACGTGACGGTAGCTTGGTTCGTATCAAGGCGATGGATGAGGATTCTAAATTCGCTCGTATACAAACCGTGTATGATGGGGAGGAGGAGTGGTATGCTCCGAAGAAATATATCAAGCAAATAGGGGATACGGTAGTCTTCGATAAGGCGATCTTCGTGGATCGTCATAACCAGAATATCGCGACCTTGGAGCACGTCGGCTCGAAATGGTTGGTTCGTAGCATGAACCCTGCGACTACCGGACAGCATCGTCCTCCTTATGCGCAGGAAACCCCGTTGGGAATGTATGTTCTCCAAGAAAAAAAGTCTCGCATGATCTATTTGGTAGACGGTTCCAAGGAGACAGGTGGATTCGCTCCTTATGCCAACCGTTTTACGAATGGGGCGTATATCCATGGCGTACCGGTCAACGCTCCTCGTAAATCGTTGATCGAGTATAGTCCTTCGTTGGGAACGACACCCCGGTCTCATATGTGTGTGAGAAACGCGACTTCGCATGCGCAATTTGTTTACGATTGGGCGCCTGTTAATGAGACGATTGTTTTTGTATTAGAATAAAAATCATAACTTTGCGGCGTTATTGTTTTTTAGTATGCGAAGGATTTTCTTGTATTTGTTTTTTATTGTCTTGTCTGTAGGTTCAATTTCAACCGGTGGCGTTTTGCGTGCCCTATCTCCGGAAACGGGATCAACGTCTGTGGCGGTTATGGGGCGCCAATTATATGAGGAGATGCGATTGGATCAATGGGTTTGTTTCGATGCGTTTATGCAGGGGCTTAGAGGTTCCGAGAAGATTGATCGGAAAAATAAGGATATCCTTACATTGATCGATTTCTCTAAACCTTCTACGGCGGAGCGTATGGTTGTATTGGATATACGGCAAAAGAGAATACTTTACACCTCTTTGGTTTCTCACGGTAAGAATAGCGGAGGGAATTATGCGACCTCTTTCTCGAACGAGAACGGTTCCCACAAAAGCTCTTTAGGATTTTATCTGACGGAAAATACGTACCAAGGCCGGAATGGCTATTCGCTTATCCTAAATGGATTGGAAAAAGGAATAAATGATTTGGCTAAGCAAAGGGCGATTGTAATTCATGGCGCCTCTTATTCCGATCCTTCTGTGGCAGCTTCCTCGGGTCGGTTAGGACGTAGCTTTGGTTGCCCTGCGTTGCCTGTATCTGTCAGTAAGCCAATTATTAATACGATAAAGAATGGAACCCTTTTATTTATTTACGCCAACGATAAGAACTATCTGACGCAAAGTTCCATTCTATCCACTCAACAAGAAAATGATATTTTTCATGAAAAAAGTTACCAAAAAGTTTTGTAGTTTAAAATAAAGGCGTACCTTTGCACCGCAATCAGAGATAAACACTATGAATTGCAAAACGGGGTGTAGCGCAGTCCGGTTAGCGCACCTGCTTTGGGAGCAGGGGGTCCCAAGTTCGAATCTTGGTACCCCGACTTAGAAAAAGGGAAATGGTTGATGTTCAACTGTTTCCCTTTAACTGTTTTAATACCCCCGGGACAGGAATGGGACATAAGTTATCAAAGTGCCTCGTTTTAACATAACGGGACAATTTTGAGACAGGAAATGTCTGTAAGATTTTTAGTGTAAATGTCTTAGCGTTGATTTTAATTTAAAATTGACGTTAAAAAAAAATGCCTAAAAGGAAACAAAGTTCGAGTGTTTTGAGCATCGTAGCTTATACTCCGCCTCAATTATATGTCGGTGTGGAATGGTATATCGGATTTATGGCCTTCGATCCAGCAAAGGGAAAGATGCGCCGAAAAAAAATCAAGCTTAATCATATTTCGAAAATAGGAGAGAGGAGGATCTATGCAAAAGATTTGATCAATCGTCTTTCGGAACAACTTCGAAGAGGTTGGAACCCATGGATTGAGCGGGAATCAGCATTATCTTATGTATTTATTGATGATGCCATAGAACATTTCTTTCGGATACAGAAAAAATATTTGGATGATGACATTATCCGAGAAGCTACTTATGTGGAATATCAATCAAAGATCAGGAATCTAAAGAAATACAATGAGTCGTTGAAACAGTCGGCTACGTATATTTACCAGATTGATCAGCGCTTTTTGCAAGAGTTTTTGGATCATATATACATTGATCGCGGCAATACGGCCAAAACTCATGATAACTACATAAGGGTTTTGAGTGTATTTTGTAAATTCCTAGTACGCTCTGGATATCACAAAACGAATATGGCCGAGGGTTTGCAAGTTTTAGGAAAGCGGCATTATCAAAAAAACAGGACAGTCTTGTCTATAAAAGATCTTGAGCGCTTACGGAACTACTTGATGGGGAATAATAAACATTTCTTGCTAGCCTGTTACATTGAATATTATTGCCTTATTCGCCCTAAAGAGATGTCAATGCTGAAAATAAGGGATATATCGTTTAAGAATCAAACGATTTTAGTTAGTGGTGATATATCGAAGAACCGAAAAGATGCGGTGGTTACATTGAATAAAAAGGTTATTCAATTGATGATAGATTTGAAAATCTACCAATATCCGATGAATTATTATCTTTTCTCAGATTCTTTCAAACCAGGAGAGAGTGGAAGAACCGAGAAACAGTTTAGGGATTATTGGTTATCTCATGTTATGAGAGATTTAAAGTTCCCGAAGGATTATAAGTTCTATTCCCTAAAAGATTCTGGAGTTACAATGATGCTTCGCCAAAATGTGGATGCTCTGTCTGTACGTGATCAAGCTAGGCATTCCTCAATATCAATAACGGATATATATACGCCACATGATTTGAAGGAGGCGAATCCTTTGTTGACGGATTTTGATACGGGATTTTAATGAAAATATGATCTGGTCGTTGTTAATAGATTACATTCCTAATAATCTCATCATCATCTCCACTTTCCTCTCCAAGGCACGATAATCGGCCAGTGT
Source organism: Parabacteroides sp. AF39-10AC (assembly GCF_003635405.1). NCBI lineage: Bacteria > Pseudomonadati > Bacteroidota > Bacteroidia > Bacteroidales > Tannerellaceae > Parabacteroides > Parabacteroides sp. AF39-10AC. The sequence goes on from NZ_QTLP01000006.1 coordinate 180,115, forward strand.
CACCCTTGGGGGTTCCGGGGGAAGATCGTCGGGAGGTTCGGGGGAGGCATCGGCGGCTATCATTGGCCTCACCGCTTCCTCCATGTCGGTATCCTCGTCAAGCAATACGGTCTCGGCGGCTACCGGATCGTCGATCTCCTCATAGTGCCCGGGGAGTTCTTCCAAGGGGGTATCCAGCCTCTCGCCGCCTAGGTGATAGGTCTTGCCCAGATAGATTTCCGGTCCGGCTATCCATCCGTCACTGATACGGCGGAAGACCTTGCCGTCCTCCGCTATCAGATGCTTGTTGCTCGATTCGTCTGTTCTCATGACTCCGTTTTTTCTGATATGGGTTTGATACGACTTGCGTAAGCGGACCAGTTCGTGGCCGTCTTATAGGTATCCACGGCATCGTCCGGCACGTAGATCGGACAGTTGTTGCCGTTCGTCAAGGCTCCGCTGGAGAGGGTGAAAGGAGGAGTGGATAAAACGCTGACGAAAGCTAGATTGTAGCAGCCAGACAGCAAGGATGAATTGCTGGTAAGCTTCACCCACGATGCCAATGGAGTCAAGTCCACGGAGGTTAGGCTGGTGCAGTTATACAGCAAGTAGTCGCAATTCGTAGCATTCACCCACGATGCCAGCGGGGTCAAGTCCACGGAGGTTAGCTTGGTGCAGCTAGACAGCAAGTAGTTGCAATTCGTAACATTCACCCACGATGCCAATGGAGTCAAGTCCACGGAGGTTAGGCTGGTGCAGTTATACAGTAAGGAGTTGCAATTCGTAACATTCACCCACGATGCCAATGGAGTCAAGTCCACGGAGGTTAGGCTGGTGCAGTTATACAGCAAGTAGTTGCAATTCGTAGCATTCACCCACGATGCCAGCGGGGTCAAGTCCACGGAGGTTAGCTTGGTGCAGCTAGACAGCAAGTAGTTGCAATTCGTAACATTCACCCACGATGCCAATGGAGTCAAGTCCACGGAGGTTAGGCTGGTGCAGTTATACAGTAAGGAGTTGCAATTCGTAACATTCACCCACGATGCCAATGGAGTCAAGTCCACGGAGGTTAGGCTGGTGCAGTTATACAGCAAGTAGTTGCAATTCGTAGCATTCACCCACGATGCCAGCGGGGTCAAGTCCACGGAGGTTAGCTTGGTGCAGCTAGACAGCAAGTAGTTGCAATTCGTAACATTCACCCACGATGCCAATGGAGTCAAGTCCACGGAGGTTAGGCTGGTGCAGTTATACAGTAAGGAGTTGCAATTCGTAACATTCACCCACGATGCCAATGGAGTCAAGTCCACGGAGGTTAGGCTGGTGCAGTTATACAGCAAGTAGTTGCAATTCGTAGCATTCACCCACGATGCCAGCGGGGTCAAGTCCACGGAGGTTAGCTTGGTGCAGCTAGACAGCAAGTAGTTGCAATTCGTAACATTCACCCACGATGCCAGCGGGGTCAAGTCCACGGAGGTTAGCTTGGTGCAGTTAGCCTGCAAGTAGATGCAACTCCTAACATTCACCCACGATGTCAGCGGGGTCAAGTCCACGGAGGTTAGACTGGTGCAGTTATACAGCAAGTAGTTGCAACTCGTAACATTCACCCACGATGCCAGCGGGGTCAAGTCCACGGAGGTTAGCTTGGTGCAGTTAGACAGCAAGGAGTTGCAACTCGTAACATTCACCCACGATGCCAGCGGAGTCAAGTCCACGGAGGTTAGGCTGGTGCAGTTAGACAGCAAGGAGTTGCAACTCGTAACATTCCCCCACGATGCCAGCGGGGTCAAGTCCACGGAGGTTAGCCTGGTGCAGCTAGACAGCAAGTAGTTGCAATTCGTAAAATTCACCCACGATGCCAGCGGGGTCAAGTCCACGGAGGTTAGCCTGGTGCAGCTAGACAGCAAGTAGTTGCAATTCGTAAAATTCACCCACGATGCCAGCGGGGTCAAGTCCACGGAGGTTAGCCTGGTGCAGCTAGACAGCAAGTAGTTGCAACTCGTAACATTCACCCACGATGCCAGCGGAGTCAAGTCCACGGAGGTTAGGCTGGTGCAGTTATACAGCAAGGAGTTGCAACTCGTAACATTCACCCACGATGCTAGCGGGGTCAAGTCCACGGAGGTTAGCTTGGTGCAGACAGACAGCGAGTAGTCGCAATTCGTAACATTCACCCACGATGCCAGCGGAGTCAAGTCCACGGAGGTTAGGCTGGTGCAGCCAGACAGCAAGTAGTCGCAACTCCTAACATTCACCCACGATGTCAGCGGGGTCAAGTCCACGGAGGTTAGGCTGGAGCAGTTATACAGCAAGGAGATGCAACTCGTAACATTCACCCACGATGCCAGCGGGGTCAAGTCCACGGAGGTTAGGCTGGAGCAGCCATACAGCAAGCTTGAAGCATCAGTTCTATCCGTATCATTCTTAAACACATCCTTTCCGAAGTAAATTAACTTAGAGCATCCACTGAAAGTAATATTAGAAATCTTACTGTCCCCAATGCTCCAATAGGCTATCAAGTTAGAACTAGAGCCCCTACAAGACGTGATGTCCCTGCAATCCCTTACCTCCATCTGGTGAAACCCGCTATTCCCATAGGTGTGGCTATAGGACTTGTATCCCGTACCGGAAGCATTTTCTGTCGTATCGTCACCCCAATCAATAACGTAATTAGCGGTAGGAGAAGAGACACTAATGGAGCAAGACGTTCCTGTAAACATCATCTGGATGTTTCCATTCTCTTCCGGCTTTATTCTCTCAGGGTTTAAGTTCATTTGAACATTGACAGTCATAGCGGATGTGCCTACTGTCACCTGTCCTTTATACTCGTAATAATCTGGATCTGTAACCGAATAATCCAAGGTACCTTTGGACAAAAGCAACGTACACTCTCCGTAACGGTTCGTGGTGCCACTCTTCCCTCCGCAAACAACCGTAGCCCCCTCTATATACAGAGAGGTATCCAATTTATCCACCACTACGAATTTTACGCTAACAGCCGCATAGACCTCCACCGTATTGGTGGTATCATTGGTTATCGCCGAAAAAGAGAATGTATTCGGAGAATATCCCGTAGCTTCCACAGTCCCGGAAACAGCCTCCCCACCCCGGATGTAGACATATCCGTTAGTGTCCGTTACATATCGCTTATCGCCGATGATGACGGAAGCGCCGGAAGGATAGACGCTTTGCCCGTATACCTTTACCCGGATCGTGCGCAGCGGGATATAGGTAATGGTATAGGTTTGCGTACGGGTACCGGCAACCAGATAGGAATCCGACAGGTCTTGGTGGTTATCACATTTGAAGTTGAAGTCGATCACGTTATCATCGTCCGCCGTGACCTTGTAGGTGTACTCATTTACTTTCTCGAAGTCAAAGTCACATTCAAACGTAGCATTAGTGATCGATTTTGCTTGGGAGGAACGGAACACGAAGGTCGTAATCGTGGGAGGTAAAAGATTAGTGTAAGTGATAACCAACTCCGGGAAGGCATCCCGGCATTTCGCTAGCTTATCCTCCGTTGCGGTAATGACATGCAGTTTGCCGGTAACTACGGCCTTAGTCAGATTGTTCCCGTTCTCATCGATACCACCCACCTTGATCAATTTATACACATCATTCAAGTTGTTCGCATTGGCATTGATGTTGATTAGGCGCACACGGTTCAGCACGGGATTCTTCATACCTAAGCAGCGCTCCACAAGGTAAAGAACGTTTATCCCCGTATCCTCGCAAACGATCGTAGTCAGTTTCGTAACCCCGGCTATATCGAAATAAGCGTCCGTAAGCTTGGATTGATTACGGAGGGTTAAGCCCGTGAGGGTAGCCGGGAGATACAGCTTGGAGAGGATACCGGCGGCAGGCAACACCACGGAGGTGATGGACGTGCCTTGGGCGTAGACCTCCTCCATGTTCTCGCATCCGGAGATATCCACCGCCTGCCTCAAGTTCGGGCAGTTACGGATGTCCAGCTTGCGGAGCATGTTGTTCGTTCCGATCGAGAGCACGGTAAGGTTCGTGTTCTGATAGCCCGACACGCCGCTACCGATCAACAACTCAGAGAGGCGGGTAGCCTTGGATACGTCGATCGTACCGGCGTACAACCCCGACATATCCCCCAGTGACTTTACCCGGCTCGCACCATAGATGATCGTCTCGGTGTCATTAAACACGATGTCGGGGGCCTCGATCAATACCGGCACGTCCTTGTAGGTACGTTGCCCCACCATGTAGGAACCGTACTTTACACGGGTATACTGATCGGCGTACGGGATGATCGTCATGTTGGCCGACGGGGACACGCCCGTCCATTCCCGGGGCGTATAGAGACGCAAGGTCGCGAAATCCGAGAGGAAACTGCCCGCCGTATACTTACTGTCTATATAAAGGAAGCGGTTATACGTCCACCACTTACGGTTCTCGATACGGGAGCCTTGGGCGGCGTACAGGTAAGACCCGTTGCCCTCCTCTATCAGCGGGTCGATATACTTGAAACGGCCGTCGGCGTTGTAGATCGCCTCGCACCATTTGTCCGATTGCTCGCCGTTCAACACGGACATGATCAAGTCGTACGAGAGCAATCCACGGGTACGGATATCCTTGTACATCGCCTCGATCTCGGAAGGGAAACATTTCTCAAGGTTGTTCCACAACACGCTACTCTCACCGTTCCAGACGTTTAGCGTACCTATCTTGTCGTGATATTCTATATTGTATCCGAAAGCGATCAAGCCCTCGTTATTCAGGCCGAAACAGGTGTCGTTATCATAGAAGATAAAGATCCATTTCCCCTCCTCGTGGAAATAGGTAAGGAACATGTTCTTCGCCCGCTGGTCCACCATACCGAACAACTCGGTGATAAGGTAGTAGGCGATCAAGTTATCAAGGTTGAAATGATTCCGAACCTCGTTCTTGAATTTATCCAAGTTATCCTTGGTGGATACGACCCATGAGGTAACGGCCATGAGCTTCTCCGGCTTGCGGGTGCCCGCCTCGTACTCGGCGTTGATAGCGTCATCGTCCGGATAACGGGACTCGAAATCGTTCATCCAGTCCGTCCCGGAGAAATCGGCGGACTTGAAGAGGCAACGATCGGAGGTGTTGTTCGAGAATTCCCAGCTCTCATCACCATCAGAAAACCCAAAGGTCTCGGCGGTGGACTTGTCGTTGTTGAAATTATACTTACCCACGAACTCGAGCGTATCACTGGCCGTCTCACGGTGGAAGATGGCTATCGGGTAGCCGTCTACCGTGGTGCGGACCTCCTTGTCTGTCTTTTGGGGCGGGGTGGTAAGCCCCATCTCTATCAATAGGGAATTGATGACCTTGGCCATACCCGTGTTGTGCGTACCGGAAGACTCGGCGAAATCCGCTTTCACGCAAAAGGCGTTCACGGGGATACTATCCGCCCGTAATGCGTATGTGGGCGATGTCCTTCCGCTCTCCGTGTAGGTGATATCGGCCTTGAACTTGAACTTCCAGTTCTTCCTCGGATAATATTGGGAGGAGGTACCTTGCACGTCATTCTGGACGTTCTCGCAAGAGAAAGATCGCCCGGGTTCTTGCAAGTCCGTAAAATAGACCTTGTTCGTTTTCTTATCGCCTTTATAAGTAGGCAACGGCCCCTCGAAGATCAAGCAAGGCAATCGCTCCAACACCTTTTGATAGGTGATATCCCCATAATCATTATATACTTGGTTCCGGTTGTAGATAGCCAGCGCCTTGTCGTAATCGTCCAGATCGCCTATGAAGTTATCGAGCATCTGGTATTGGTTCAAGTCGTTATCGTAGACACGGATGTTATACAGGTCGATCGTACAGCCCTCGCTACCGATCACGATATCCTGCGGAACCTTCTGCTGGAAATTATCCTCCGACGGATATTGCGCCGCCCCGGACATGATGCCGTTGATATAGATGTATATCAAACGGTTTAGCGTGCGTTTCTCAACCACGAAGGAGATGCGAACCCTCTCCTCCTCCTTGAACCGGGTGTCGATCGTGGTCTGCTCGGACGAGAACACCGCTTTCTGGGAAGATATCTGAAGGCCGATCCCCCCGTTCACGCACTCGATAGCGATAGCCTCGTAATCGGTCACGTCGCGGGTGGAGAACTCGAACTCGATGGTCTTACCCGTGGCCCGGAAATCATCCTTGAATATCTTCAGCGGGATACGCACACGGGCGTCACCCGACACACGGAGGGAGGTGCTATCCCGTTCCGAGATCCAGCCGTTCGTCTTGAAGTTGAAGCCGGTCAGATCCGCGGATATATCCCCGTATTTCCACTCGTTACGGTTATTGTCATTATTGCTCCGGTTCTGCGAGGTCAGCCAGAGTTGCAGGTTCGCCTTCTCCGGCTCCACGATCACCTCGGCGGGGGATACGGTGAGCGTAAAGGTCCGGGAGGCCGACCCGCTGGATATCTTCAGGGAGAGATCTCCCGACTGGGGAATACGGTAATTCCACTCGTGCAAGGTGCGGTCTACGCTCTGCGTGGATACCGTGGCGTTGTTCGCCGATAGCGTAACCTCCGATAGCGAGGAGTCCGGCGTATAGACCACGAAGGGGATCGTGAGCCGGTCGTATTGCCGCGCGGCGGTCTGGGCGAAAGAAGAGGCCACGATAGGCGTGTTATCCCCCTCCACGATACAGATAAGGTCGTTGGTAAGCGTGTTGCTCCGGATCAGCACCTCGTTGATAAGGGCCGTCATGTAGACTTGGAGCGAGTGCGCCCCATGCGCCTGCCTAGGGATCACGTAGGTCAATTGCCGGTTCGAGGCGCTGGTCTCCACCGTTCCCAACTCCTTCCCGTCCAGTACAAAATGCACCGTCTTGTTGATGGCCCCCACGGGCGTATAGCGATACACGATCTCCCCGGAATAGACGAGCGCCGGGTCTATGGAGGAGGATATGGACATGGATATCACCTCGATCGTATAGGATAGGGAACGTGACGATCCCGTGCTATCCTTCACGGTTACCCTTACCGTGTTGGAGCCGGTGATCAAGTGTTCCGTCGGATCGAAATAATTATTGCCCTGCGAGATGGATACCATGCCCACCTTCTGGCTGTTCACGGTGTAAGTGGCCGTTCCCGGCCCGGTCTCGGAACCGTCATCCTGATAGACGCTCGTGAAATTGTATCCCACGGTGACGGCGGCCCCCTCTACCGTGGTGATGAGCGTATCGGTGACACTCACGAGTTTCATGGTCACGCCGCCACCACCACTTCCTCCTCCGATCTCGGAGAGGTTCTTCACCGTCCAGAGCGAGCTACCGGCCTCTTGCACCAGCACACGGGACTCGTCCGGATCTTGGTCTACGATCTCATCCACGTTGGTAAGCTCGCCCAGCGAGCTAGCCCCGCCGCCGCCCCCGCTTCCGGAGCCTACCGGGATAGCGTCCGATACGACAATGCCCCCGGAGGTAAGATACAGATTACCGTCTTTCGAGTAGCCGTTATCCACCTTCTTCTCCAGCAATTTCTTGATCGCCTCCAGCTCCTTGGCATAATCCCCGTCCAATTTACCGAGCAAGTCTTTCAGCCGGACCTTCACGTAAGAGACGTTAAGACCTTTCTCCTCCAAGGCCGGCAAAGAGTTTACGAAATCCATGCTCTCCGCTACACGGAGATCCTCTACGCTAAGGGAACCCGCCTCTATAGCGTTCTTTACGATCGGGGTTAAAGTCTCGACCAGTTCTTTAATTTCTTCGAGAGTATATGCCATGGGATCAAGATTGCTTATAGGGTTACCGTCTCGTTAAATATCCTGTCGAAAGCGTTTTGCACCTTCGTATACGCGCTTATCCATTCCTCTCCGGTAAGGCTGTCCGGGGATTCTTGGAAGAAAGAGAGCCTTTTCCCCCGGTCTACGGAAGCATAGCCGATACGGGTACCGGCATCGTATATGTAGGCATCTATATGCTGGAATGGCTCGCTTTCCTTACGGGATGCCTCTATCTTCACGAAGCCCGTGGAAGACAGGGCTTCCGTCAAGGACTTATTGATTGTCGTTGTTTCCATTTTTCTTTGTTTTAGGGGTTAGTAACTCGTTCATGGCATTTTTCAGGGGGGCGATAAAGGATGATCCCATGATAATCTCCTTGATGGACTCAGCCATAGGTCTCGGAACATCGATAGCTTCCTTGCTGTAGTATATCTTCTTTCCGAAATCAGAGACAGCGATATCCGCCGTACGTCCATAGACCAAGTTTCCTACCTCTTTTGTCAAGTCAATAACTACGGGATCGCCTTCTACCGTAGCGTTAATACTTACTTTACTGAAATCTACTTTCATGTTTTTATATATTAAAATTAAACACCTTGCAATAAATGACCATTATCATCGGTAACTCCAACGATTATTCCTCCTCTAACACGAATACGGACATTATCCAGATCATAAGTAGCAGGATCGAAACTTATGCCCTCATAATAATTATATGAATTACCAAAGCCGAGGTTATAAGCGAAACGAAATGCCCCCGCCGCCAATGTACCGGTAATGGTAGTACCCGTGGTTTTAGTGCTTCCCGAGAAGTAGCCCGCAAACTTAGATCCTGTAGGAGGGAAATTCGATCCATAACCATCTACAGATCCATATATGGCTACGCCAAAAGTGTTGCATATACCAGATATACACGCATGGGTATCAGCGGAATTGCTCCAAGCCCCTACCATGGTTTTACAACTTGTTCCGGTATTGTATGTATATCCTCCCCCTACAGTCAACCTAAAGGAGGTATTACCGAAATAGTCAGAGCCAGTCCAGTTAAGACCTTTATAACTATTCAAGGAGAACGCACCGATACTCAAGGTACTGCCTACGACAAGGTCTTTAACGTTTATCAAGTCCGCTTGAATATACCCTCCCGCTATAAGCGTCTGTCCGTTTATTATCACGCTCGCCAATTTGTTCGCTCCCACACTGGCGCTACCTGTAAGTTTCCCGGATAATTCCGTCTGAAGGGCTTTAGCCAAATCTTCTTTTGTGATAGCGCCTTTTTTGGTATAATTCGTAAGGCTATTGTTTAACGTATCCAGATTTATCTTACCAGCGATCTCTTGACTTAATGCCCAAGACAGATCATCGGAAGAGACACCATCTTTCCACGCCATCGATCCTAGATCACCTGAGCTAACCTTGTTCTTGATCGTATTCTGGGTGCTTAGGTCAAACATGGAAAATGTCACGAAACCGTTCAAATTGAGTCGGCTAGCGTTTATCTTGATCGTCTCCGCCGTCTGGTTGATGCTCGATATGATACTATCCTTAGATACCTTCAGATTAATATTGTCAGCGTTCACCTTGATAGCCGCCTCCATCTCGGTTTTCAGCCCGGATACGTCGGTCTTCTTGGCGTACAGCGTCAAGCTCTCATCTACACCGTCCAGCTTTAAGCCTAGGCTTGTCACTGTCTGGTTTATGCTGTCAGTCTTGTCAACATACAAGGATAACGTGCTGGTCGTATTATCCAATTCTACCCCCATGTCCGTCACCGTGCCGTTCAACGTGTCGATCTTTTGGGCGTACATGCCGATCTTCTCGTCCGTCTGCAGAAAAAGGGTGGACATCTCCAACCGTAGATCCTCCACGGGATGCGTGGACATCTGGACGTTGTAGATATATATTTCCCCCGTATAATTCAAGATGAAATCACCTGTTCCGTTCCATTTGCCGGAAAATTCCTCTTGAACGAAGGTATCCGTAATCGCCAACGGTTTGCTTACGTAAAGGCCCTGTCCGGAGAATCCGGACGTTAACGTACCGGCGGTCTTTACCATGTACATGAAGGATACGTAGTAGGTAGGCCAGACCTTCGTCCCGTCCGGAAGCTCAAGCTGTCCGGACGGCTTATTCCTCAAGTAGGAGTTTACTTGCTTCACTCCCGAATTCTTTATATACAGGGCCTTGCGGCTAGATACCTCTACGATCCCTGTAACCTTATCCTTCTCAGCGTAGAAGGAATCGTTCACGGCCATGAAACGCTCCTTCACCGTGAATAGCGACACGTCGTTACCGAGTACCCATCCTACCGTATCAGCGGAGAAAGAGGCGTTCGTGAGGCAATTATCCTTCTCCGACAACTCGTAGCGCACGGAAGACATCTCGCTGGAAAGCCTGCCTTCCACGATCTCGAACTTGGTCTTCACGTTCTCCCCCGTATCGAGCATGAACTGCCCACGGGCGTAAAGATTCTCCACGTACGCCCCGTCACCGTCCAACCTTCCGAAATAGGGCGTGACCAGACCGTTCATGTTCCCGATACGTACCTTCACGCAGTTTTCCGGATCGGTCTTCATCCCACGGATCACGTCCATGTAGGGCGTGCCGAACTCATCCACCGTGGTGATCTTCATGATGCCGCTGCGGGTGGAGTTATCCGGATTGTCCACACGACAAAGGGTATCCCTTTTGGCTATGTCCGATAGATTTCCCACGAAATTCGTGAAACGGAGCCAGTCCAGACGGTTCTCGCCGTCGGAGAGGTCCCCTACGGCCACTTCCACCACCTTCAGCTCGTACGACTTGGTCATCTTGTAGTCGTTCTGCAAGGTAGGATCGCCTTGAAACTGCTGTACCATGAGGATATCGCCTTCCCGGAACGGGTTGTACAACCTGCCTCCGTCGGTATCCAAGTAGATCCGGCCGGTCTCCGGGTCGTAATGATCCACCTCCATCATTCCGGCGAAGATGCGGTTATCATTCTCGCCAAGCAGTTGCGAGACCACGAACGTATATACTTTAAGCTCGTTGCGTACCGAGATCGAATCGATCTCCAGCTTGTATTTAGTCTCCTCCACACCGGCGGCGTTCGTCACCTTGTAAGGCGCTATCATGAATCCCGTCCCGTTCGGGAAACCGGAGGCGAATGTAGGAGAGGAAAGGGAACCGGCGAACATGGAGTCATTCTTCACCTTCAAGTCCTTCACCCATGCCGTGCCGTCGGCGAAGATACGGAAACCGTTCTCGTGCTTGAAACTATCAGCGTCACGGTCTGAGTAGATGGAGGATTCCAGCCCGCTTAAGATTATGTCTTTTTCGAAAGTGATGTTACCATGCGCCGTATCATCTATATCTTTTCTTAAAAAGCGATCATCAAGTGCGGATATAGGCTTTAGTATCTCCTTCAAGACTCTAAGAGCCGTGAAAGCGTTCTCATCGGACGGCTCTGTCAGATCATCTAATTTTATATGATAGAAATCGTCTCCCGGTCCACCCGATCCTCCTGCTCCGTTGACGATAGCCCTCCATGTCTCTCCAAGTTCACTTATGATGCCGTTCCTTATCGTGTCATGTATTACACCAAAAGACGTAACGGATGCTTTCGGGTTATGCGGATCAAAGGCCGGGAATAATACCCCCTCGCCAAGCTCTTGCCGTGGGAGCTCAGCTAAGCGAGGGGGAAAAATAAAATCCGGCGAGGAGAGGTTTGGAACCGTTAGATTATCCGGAAGCTCTTTCTCGTTACGGATAAGGTTCAGGTACCTCGAGATCTCCGAGAGTCGGTACGTGAACGTATAGGAGCTCGGGAGATCGTTGGAGGTGTAGGTGGCGTCGCTCTCGGTGACGATTATTCTCCGGATCATGGACGCCTCGTATATATACTTGGCCCGGCTGGGAAAAAAATCCAGCAACCAACGGCGGGAGTAATCATCGAGGAATCCCGTGTTCTTTACGAACTTACGATCGGTCTCCACGTCATACTCGGACAGGTTCTCGCCCAGTTCCGCTATCAGGTGCCCATGCTCCGCCTGCAGACGGTTCACCCCATGGGCACGGAAGGTGTCCATACCTCCCAGACTGTTCTCGAAAAGGAACCATTGCTCGTCCTCGGAATGGATATCCGTGAATTTATAGAATTGCGATACGCTCAGTCTCGCTCCGCCGGCCTCGGCGTAAACCTCGAGATAGCTGGGGTACTTGTTCCCGAATAGCTTGGCTACGATTGCGTATTGGAGATTGAGTGTCACGCACTCGCCGGCGGTCATTCCCTTCAAGGAGGTCATGCTCGAAGATTTGTCCGGGAACGTGGCCTTGGCCTTCACCGTGCAGTCCGATATGGCGTAGTAGGTCAACCACTCCGGTGAGTAATAGGTCACCTCCTTGACCTTTGGCTGCCACGTGAGGAAGTGGGACTTCAACCAGTTTCCCGGCGTGTCCGCCAGATCCGCTATCCCGCACCGGATCGCCCGGAACGAGTGGGAGGTCCCGTCTATCGTGGCCGTGAAATCTGCGAATATGGTATTTTGGGAATAGATCTCTTGGGCCGTGTCCAAAGTATAGCTCAATTGGCTTTCCACCACCTCTCTCACGTCGATCGTGACCATCTTGTCCGGCCCGGGCTCGTAGCTTTGCTCGAGCAAGGTGGCCGTTCCTTTCTTCAAGATGAAAGAGACGGCCTCTTGTGCCCCCAATACAAATTTCCTCATGTTCCCGGACAGGCTCAGAGCGTCTGGTTTATCTATGATCGTTGCCATTTGCGATTATTTTACCCCCAAAAGTATGGCTGTCGGATGGTCCGATAAAGGACAGTTACCGGGTCACGGGCTCGAGCCACACGGTCAGGGTACCGTCCTCCGGATCGGTCGGCCCGGATGCGGAGCCACGGCTATAGAATTGCACGGGATAAGTGGCTTGATGGTATTTCCCGCCCTGCACGTATTGGTATGCGCTGGGCGGGGCGTAGTATATGGTCACGGGCTCCTCCTTGAACACCCATCTCCTTTTCACGCTGTCACTGGCGTTGGACCGGGAGTAGTTGACCTTCCATTTATATTTGGATACATGGGAGGCGAACCGCTCTGCCTCGGCCATGGCCGTGGATACCGGCTCGTAAAGCCTCGTGGTAAGGAACGTGGATTCCAAGGGTTCCCGGGAACCCGGGCTATATTGTATGGCGGAGGGAAGCAACTCCTGTCCCTCGATCGTCACCTTCCTGTACTCGGAGAGCGATACCTTTTGGATGTCACTGAGAAGCATGCTCGCTTTTATCTCGAGCAGAGAGTTCCGGAGCAGGGAATCGTAATTCCTCCAGAACCGTTCGAAAAGCCCGTCCGGGCCGTGGTAGGCGAGCGTATAGTTCCAGAGCTTGTTTCCATCCGCATCATGATTGAGGATCGTCCCGTAGTCCAGTTTCCCGGCATGGAATACGAACGCCGGCATGGGTTTCAACTCCTCGTTATCTTCCGCCTCGCCTACCACCTCAGACGTGGAGTCATTCACGGAATCCATGATGATGGAGGAGTTCAACGATCTTCCGGTCCCTATATAAATCCCGAGATGCGGGATGGCCCCGGCTCCTCCGCTGCCAAAAGCAGGTGTATGGACCATCGCCGGTAGCACGTCCGGGGATTCCTTGCTCTCCGTCTCCAGTGTCCCGCCGGCGTAATAATCCATCGTGACCAGACCGATCCGTTGCGTGACCGGCGTGATCCCCTTGTAACCTCTCCGGACAAACTCACCCGATATCTGGTTATACTCCACGTCCGGGTATTTCTTTAATAGGTCTACCAAGGTACTGAACTCCTCGTTCTCGTTCCCCGTGGCTCTTCCCGTCGTTGGCATCGGGCGCTCGCTCTCCTGTTTCTCTTCCGGCGGCGTGAGCCGGTCACAGGTAAGCTTTAACTGCTTGAAGCTCGAGGGATGGTTGACTGTGTATTTACCAGCTACGCAATCCGTGAGGTCGCAGGAGGGTGTCTCGTTCAGGTTCTCATCGAATAGCACGATACGGATGGTCTTGCGGGTCTCGTCCGGGATGAACTCGCAGCAGAATTTATATCGGTATACGTCCAGTATCGTCTTGATCATGCAGTCCGGGACGATCTGGGAGTATCGGATCTCACCCCTTACGATCGTATCGATCGTGTTGTTCAAAAAAACCATGTCCTTGAATGGGGTGGTGCGGGAAAAGAAGGAGTCCTCCAAGGTGTAGCCAAGATAGGCGAATATCTCCTCCAATAGATGCAATCCACGGATGAAGGGGGATATGTAGAATCCCGGAGCCAACCGGATCGTTTTCTCATCGACTACCTCCGTCCGCTCCACGTCGTTGTAAAGACGGGGATATCCGTCCGGTCCCGGATCACCGGTGGCGTTTAAAGAACCGGACTCTAGGATGGCCGGGAACAAGGCGAATCGGTCGTCATGTGTAATGAACAGGTTCCGGCAGAAGGATATCGCCTCGCTGACAGACGCGAACTTGAGAACCTTGTCCTCAAAGACCGTGGATAACGGTACATCCTTGATCTTCTCGTAGAACGCTCCGGTATTCAAGTAAAAACTGGTCTCGATCCCGCTCTTCCGGTTCGCCGACAGGATGGCTTGACGGCAGGGAATGGAGAATACCCCGTGTTGGATCATGGCGTTGATCCGCTGCGAGGCCTTGCTGATCCCGGCCATGTTATCCGGATAGATGAGTAGTTCCCTATTCCTGTCCGTGGGAGGGAGTGTTACCGGTAAGCTCTGCTCTCCGTAATCGTTAAAGAACGGGTTCATCCGGGATAAGGTCAATTGGATGTCTCCTAGGTCGTAAGCCTTGCCGGATTCGTGAATGATGTCCATCTTATTTGCCTCCTATCTTTTTGGATTTGTCCAATGTCTTCTGGGCGGCCTCGATATCGCTATAAACGATATAGGCCCTCATGCCTTTTGCTCTTAGTTCGGAAAATAGCATAAGTAGCTGTGTGAGTACTTTGAGTAATTCCGGATTATTACTTGAAACCATTACATTTTCTTCATCCGAGCGTCCATTGTATCCACCGTTGGCGAATCCGTTGACGGGAAGAGGATTTGTGCTTGTTCTTTGTCTTCGGATGGCATCCAAGGCTAGGATATGGTTCATGGAAACCGGATCTTGTAATTGCCATGCCGGTGTAACGTATTCTTCTCGATGTACGGGACCAGCCACTTCAAGTATACCACCGTTGCCGGTGAATCCTCCGTTGTACCAACCGGTGGAGTCTGATACAACCCGTTGTCCGGTTTGCGGCGTAGTGCTGTCATTAAGACCTGCATTTGCGGTAGATGTACTAGGTTTCTTGATAAGACCTTTCAAGGCACCGAAAGCGACGTTAATAAGTGCGATTTCACCTGCTGCTTTTGCCAATCCTAGAAAACCTAAGCTACCTATATCTTTAATGGTTCTTTCAGCGATAGCCATTACTGCAATCTGTCTTAATGTATCTAAGGTAAGAAGAAGAATATTATGCATAGCATCAGCAAATGTCGTTTCGGTATCTGTTAAAGCTTGACCTAATATCATTCCTGCTTCACTACCAAAATCTTTCATTATGTTGAATTGCTTTTTTTTCTTTTCTTCCTCTTCTTCTCTAGCCTTCTCTTTTTCGTCCATTTCCTTTTTAACGAATCCTTGTAACAACTCATTCAATTTGTCATAGTGTTCTTTTGTCTGTTTTTCCTTCTTTTTGTTGATGTCTTTTTCTTTTTGGAGATTTTCCAGATAGGCTTGATACCCTTTGTCTAATAATTTGATCTTATAATCTAGTATTAATTGCTCTATTTTCTTTCTTTCGTCACTGCCTATTTTATAGATAGCTAATTGTTTATTTAATTTTTCGAGTTCTAAAGCTTGAAGTTTTGTTTGATAATCATCATATAATCTTAGGCCCTCGGTATAATCTTGTGTCAATTTTAGTTTCTTGGTTGCGATATAACGATCAACCTCTTTCAGCTTTGCGTCTGTGATTTTTTTCTCTTGCTCCACTGACAGTCCCGGGGTTATATCCGTTTTTTTTATTTTAGGGGCAATAACTTCTACTTCTGGCAACTCGTTTGCAGGTTTTTTAGGCAGAAGAGGAGAGTATTTCTGAGATATCTTATCGAGGTTGGATGCTAATTGGTAAGTTTGTGTCATATAGCTCTGTAAACTTCCCCAGAAATCCTTATCGACCTTATCTCTGGCACCATAGTAGTAGTCAATGTAAGAGATGACATCATCATACGTTTTTGTCCATGAGCGTCCGTTCTTTATCCCTTCATCTGTTATACGTTTTACGTCTCGAAGCATAGCGTCGGTAACGAATTGCCCCAGATTTGATTTTTCCCTCATTTGATCCATCAAATCGATTTGTTTATTTAAGGCGGTGGTCGTTACATCCTCCTTCTCTTTCTGCATGGTTTTTAAAACTATGTTTTCATGCAACTTTTCATTAACTATTTCTAAAGCTTTTGCGATATCCTCGGTTGTACTTTGTTCTGTTAGTTGGTTTTCAAGATATTTTCCATATCGAGAATTGATCTCATCGATTAATTCTTTTCGTTGCTTTGTTCCGGCGTTGCTTCGTTGGAGAGCGTCAAATAGGGTATAAGCTTCTGCCCGTTCTGTGGAGATTTCCTTGTTCATCTCTTTTAAAGCCCGGGCACTTTTTGTTGAATTATCCCATATTTTGTAAATGCCTACAGCTAAAGCCGTAATTGCCACACCTGCCGCAATAATGGGATTGAGACCCAGAGTCACTAAGAAACTGCGCATAGCCATAGTCGCAGCTTTGATATTTCTAGCCTTGAGAGCTGATGCTGCCGCTAATGCATATTCTGCGGCTATGGAAGAACGGGTCGCAACTAAATGAGCTTTTTCTATAATTGTAGCTTTTAGAGTAGCTCCATTTGACGCAATCTTCCAGTAAGTGTTTAGCTTGATAGCGGCTGTATACAAAGTTAATGTCGATATTAAGGTAATAACCAGCCCTGTATTTTTACTGATCCAATCAGCCATCAGAACTAGTTTTTTAGTCCAGTTCACGGTTTGATTCATTACGCTGATAATGGATGGATTGATCTTCTCCATTAACTCAATGCCAAGATCGTTAAGTTTGTTTTTTGCTTGTTGCATTTTAGCCGTGGCGGATTGGCTTTTTATCGTGGCCTGCTCTAAAGCGACGGATGTGCCGGTTATGGCTTTCGTATAATATTCTACCTTATCCGCTTCATTGATAAGGACAGAGGCAACATTGTAACCTTCTTCCCCGAACATTTTTTTGATAGCGGTAGCGTCCATTTGTTTTTTGCGGAGATTTTCCAGAGCCGTACTTAGCCCGACTATTTTGGGGTTAGTCTCGTCAGCTCCTGTTTGCAGGGTAAGGAAAAACTTTTTGAGTCCGGTACCGGCGATCTCGTCCTTGATACCTTTCTCTCCCAGAGTCTCTATGGTTCCAACCAGTTGTTCGATCGGGATCTTTGCGGAAGCGGCTGCGACACCACTTGTCTTTATAGCCTTGGTTTGGCTCTCTACGGCTGCCGCACCGAATTTACTTCCGGCGGCAAGTACATTTACATATCGAGCGGCTTGATCAGCTCCATCCCCATATTGGTTTAATGCCAAGGTGACGGCATCTACCGCATCTGTAAGTTTCATGCCACTGGCAGAGGCGAGGATGAGCGTTTGCTCCGTCACTTCTGCTAAAGCCTCTTTATTTGCTAGCAATTCGGGTTTAGCGGAACCTACTAATTTATAAGCTTCCAGTATCTCATCAGCGGATTGGCGTATGCGGATACCTTCTTCGGTAACTGTAGTGGAAAGACGTTTTGCTTGATCTGTAAGCCACTCTATACTTTCATCATCTAGGCCTGTAAGAGCTTTTACATCGGCCTTGCTTTCTTCCAGTTTATTGCGGGCTTCACGGAATTTGTTGAAAGTAAGAGTAATACCCGTAATGGCTGCCACTGCGGTACCAATGATTCCCATATATTTATTTACGAAATCTGTGGCACGTCCCCAGACCGAGGCTTGGCAACCGATCTCTACACGCATCTCTTGTTGGGCTAGTGCGGTTTCTTTGGAGATGCGTTTCAGCATTTCTAACTTAGTGTTATATTCAGCGGTACCACGAGTTACTTTTTTCAGCTCCGTTGAAATTTTATTCTTTGTCTTTATTAAGTCATTATAAGTAGCTCCACTTAGGTTCTTCAATACTCTTTCCGTATCAGCGACCTCTTGCTTATACTTTTGCATCTTCTGGGTTTGGGCAGTCAACTCACGTTCTATTTTCTTTGCCGCCTTACTATTGCCTTCTCCGGCCGTCCGGAGATCAAGTAGCTTTTTCTCCAGTTCCCCGATTTTCGTCTCTAACTCCGATGCGCTAGTCATTGCGTCGGAGTTATCCAAGTATATCTTGATGCTCCTGTTTAAATCTCCTGCCATATCCTAATCTTTATCTATGAAAATTCGTGATGCGTCGATTTGCATATCGGCGGCGTAGTCCGCTACGATGTCTGCCAGTTTGGGAAGATTCTTTTCGATGATGGGATCGAACCAACGGATCGGGTGGCGGTTGCCGGTTCCCATCAGGTAGAAAGAATCCGGGTTGGTCTTTTTCAGCTTCCCGTATTTGTCCGTCCATTTAGAGCCGCCCCGGAAACCACCTTGGCCCCGTCCGGCTCCCTTATGGATATAGATACCTTCACGGGCGAAACTGAATCCCACTCGTTCGGTCTCTCCTTTACTTTTGTAAATTCTGGGTTCTAGGGAGTCCGATAGGAACTCATCTTTCTGGACAAGCAAGGCGATATTCCCTTTTAAGTCTTGGATCACGTAACCCATCCATTCCTTTACCTCAGAATTGAATTGTCTCAATTTCTCCTTATCCTGCCTACGTTCATACCGGGCGATCCGGCTGGTTGACTCTAGCGAGATCTCGAAGGGTAATCCTTCCCTCGCTCCGATTAGGGAGTTCCTGCGTTTAGGTGTGCGCATCTGCTCGCTCAATCTTTTCATGACTCCCATATCATACCCACATTGATTTGTCGATAGAGAAGGGGATAGGCTTTCTTAGATTGAAGCCTAACATCACCCCATAGAAATTATCTCCCATGGGACCAATGCCCCGAAAGGTCATGCTGTTTAGCTCTAGGAACTGAAGCCCGTTACGTTCCTCGTTCCAGTCGAGCATCATCCGGCAGACGATCTGCATGAGAAGATCCTTGCATTCCGCTTTCGCAAAGTGAATCCCGTCGATATCCCCGGCCTCGCATTGCTTTAATAGGGCGATAAAATATTGTGGGACATTTACGAGGTTATCATTGTTAAGCCAAGAAAAATCCGAGTTAAGCCCATCGATGGCGACTAATACATGATCCCGGATAGAGGAGATACGTTCTTCCAGATCGGAGATTTCCTCTACCTCGTCACTACGGAGGAAATGACATTCCCCGTCCGTATGACCGATAGCGGCTAGATGCCTAGCGATCCATTCCGAATACTCAAAGTGATTGTATATGTCCATAACATCCAATTTATAGACACAAAAAAAGCCCCCCGAAGGGAGCTTTTAAAGGACATATCTTTAAACTAAGGATAGTAAAAAGAAAAGGAAAAAGAAGATCAGTACAGTAGCTATAACCTTTGCCGTTGTATTTCCACTGCGTTTAGCCTCATTAATCGAGGCCCCGATCAGCATGACAAAACCTAATATGATAACGAACGTCAACATATCGCAAATATAATCATTCCTCTGGGAGTAACAAACGTAACAGCTCTTCCAATCTCATGGCGGCACGCATTCGTTCTTCTTTACTATATTGTCCGTTTACATCGGTTACGATGTCGAGTAGGCGCAGGGCTTCTTGGAGTTTCATTTCGGTTCCTCCTTTCCTTCAAACAAACATAATCTTTTTTTCAGAAAGCTTAGAGCCGCGATAAGCGACAATGATTCTTTTTCAGAAAGTACACCCGGGGCATCATGCTCGCATGCAATGAAAGTGATAGCGCTGTCAATGGCCTTAACATCTTCTTCTAACCCACCTTTATCATTTTCCTGCCAATATCTGATCGCATCCAGCATCAGGTTTGATATACATATATCTTCCAGTCTAATCATTTTGGCCTCCTTTCTTCGCTGAGTTATAAACGAACCAAGCTACGATGACCAGTGGAAAGAACACTGGAGACAGCATAACCAATAAAGCTACCGTGTACATTTTAGCCTCGTAAATGGATTTGCAAGAGGCGATACCAAGAGGTAAGAGGTTGTAGAACTTTTGGACGGTTGTCCATGTGAAAGGATTGGATACCTTTACGCTTGTAGCCACCTCGGGCTGCAAGGTAATTGAATTTTTCTTTGTCATAATGTAACGCATTTAATAAATTAATATACGAGAAGGGAACAAAAAAGTTCCGCTTTCCCGTTGCGTTACACCTTGACAAGGCAGTGGGCGCATTAACGCTCCACACGGGGGTCGGAACTATATTTTTAACCGTAGGCATAAAAAATGCCCGCAGCAATAAATGGCGAGGCTTTGTCGCCTTGTCAAAATGTAACGCATTGCAAATATGGTGAAAGTTTTTGAGATGGCAATAGCTTTTGCTTCAAAACTTCGATTCGCTTGTTTTTTCGGTTCTTTCTATTGCTAGCCTTTTTATTTCTTCATATAACTCCTCTGAAAGCTTTTCCTTTGCAACTGCTTTGAAATTACGCAGATTTTGAATATGATCTCCTAAACCATTCTTATTCCTTAATTTCTTAATGCGAGCATTTAACAATTCAAGAAAGGCTATATTATAGTTTCTTGCGTCAGATGTCCTAATAAGAATTGATTTGTTTTCTTCCGAATTAAGAGTTTGATATTCTTTTCTTGCAACCTCCAAACGAACTTTCAGTTCATTGATTTTATTTTGAAGCGTGCGTTTCCAATCTAAAAGAATTTGCAAATCCTTTTGATTTTCCACATCATCTGAGGTTATATTTAAAACCTTATTTACAATCATAAGTTTGACTAGTTTTTACGTTAACATTACTGCAATTAAGGAAAAGTTTTTGATGAATCCAAATTATTTCCGGATAGCCATGCCAGTGACAATGATAGCATCTGGTTCAATAACAATTCCTGTTTTTAAATCTCTTATTGCGGGCAGATAAGTGACCTTGATATTAATGATACCATTTGCTCCTATTTCCATTGCTTTATTACATAAGACATTAATAGCATCATCAGAAAAAGCTTGTTTGTATTTTCCGTATTTGACTTTATGCTTATCATAGGTCTCCCCATAAATATCATCTTTCATTCCTTTGCGAACGCTCTCTCCTATAATCTCATAACCACTTTGAACTTTTGCGGATACACTACCAATAGCTTTATATTCAAAATTGACAGAATTGGCTTCTGTCATAAAAAATCCTTTGTTTGTATATTCTGAATAATCTAATACCACTGCGCTTTGTTGGTATGGAGATTTAGGAATAATACTACAGCCTGTTATGGCTGCGACGAAAATGAGAGATAATAATGTTTTCTTCATATCGTGTGAATTTAAATGTTAACAATGCTGCAAGTAAGTAAAGTTTATTTGAAATACAAAGGTTTTTCTTGATTATTTAAGTTGATAAGAGTATATATCTTAAAATGTTGTTTTTGCCTTTCAAACTAAAGGTTAATACAACGCGTAATTATTCAGGAGGGGTAAATATGAGTTGTTTCTACCTTTCAAACTAAAGGTTAATACAACTTCCGAGGTCAAGGTAACGACTAAAACGGGGTTGTTTCTACCTTTCAAACTAAAGGTTAATACAACTGATTGCGAAATTCAGGTTAAAAGATTGTTGTTTCTACCTTTCAACCAAAGAGCATAAAATGTTTTTATGCTGATGAGTCATTCGAAAGGTCTTCTAATTTTATATTTTCTATCTTCATTTTAAATTCTGCTATAATCTTTTTTGCATAGACGAAATCGTCAGAAATCTCTTTGATACATTCAGCTTCGTATTTATCATGTAAGAACATATTCCGAGTTTTAATGAGAAAAGAACTATCTATCTTTTGTTTAGTTCGTTTCTCATATTCTGTAATTAGCTCATTAAAATCATAATAATTTCCGGGAGTAGCCTTCTTTAAATCTGGGAACATCGATACCATAGCGATTTCGAAAGAATGAATGATAGGTATGATTTGTATCTGGGCTTCTTCGAAATCTAGGCATTCTCTTTTATAATTTTCATAAGGTTGAATCTTTACGCTAGAAGATATACTATTGTTTCTTTTGACTTTACTTAATACTTTATTCAAAGAGCTGATTCTTGTATCATGATGTATATAAAATAACTTTCCGTAGTCTTTTATCTTGATATCTTCTCCTTGTATTTTTAAAAGGTTGAGATCGATCAAGTAAGAAACTCTCTCATTTAAAATACCTTTGACGTTTTCTAGTTTGTATTTGTTAATTCTGTTGTATAAATCAGAAGGAAGATATTCCTTGGTCATCATAAATAAAAGAATATCTTGTATTTGGTAGAGTCTGATTATAGACTCGTTATCGCATATTTCGTTATAATTCTTACGATAAAGTCTATCTTCTTTCTCTAATAGCTTATTAGCTTCTGCAACAGGAATCTTGGATGGCCTTAGTTCTTCCATTTTCTTGATCCTTTGCTCTAAGGATAAATAGCTTTTGGATTTACCCTTATTCGGTGATAACTTATCGAATAAACGATAATTACGGGGTTGTGCATAGAATTCTTGAGATTGATCTTCGAAATAAGTTCTAAAATAGTTCTGGATCAAGTATGAGACATTCAATGCCGGACTTTTTTCTCGGGTAGGAGATTCTATTAATTGCTTCAATTTGGATTTTTTCAAACAATTAATGATCGCTTCATTAAATAGACCACGAGGTAGGAATATGGCCTCTTCCTTATCTTGAGGCTTATTAGGCTCACGTTGTAAGTCCCGAAGAGGGTGGCACTGGATATTTAGTTTCCCTTGGAGGATTTTCTTTTGTATTCGTGAAAAATATACTTTCCGCTCCTTAAGGTAAGCGATGTAAAACTCTATTAAAGAGGTATAATTCGTACCTATTTGAGCTAAAAAAGGATGCGGATTTGAAGAATTGATCAATCCTGCTCGTGTGAAGATTTCCGTTAAGTCATTTCTTCTTATCCCGAAATATGCTAAAGAAACTTGTATGGCTTGGAAATTAGGCTCTGTGACTTTATCCCTTCCATTGTTTTTTGAAGGCTGTAGCCATAGCATGTCTCTAACCAACGTTTCCGCTATTCGGCCAGCTTTTAATATTTCATGTTGCCTTTTACCAAAAGCGGATTTCTGAGATTTGATACGTTCTACCTCATTGAGTTTACTATCTGTCCAAAAGATCGCTTTCATGACCCGGCGTAACATTAACTCGGATCTCTCTTCCGGATGCTTTTGTTTGGTACTTTTATGGATAGATCGTTCAATAATATCTTTTACGGATAGGGGACAGTGTGATTTATGTATATTATTATTCCGTAAATAAGTATAGAATAACATGGCCGGCAATTCGTATTTACTTAACCAGAAATCGGCGATAGGCATTTTAGCACCCTTCTCATCGATGGTAGGGTAGGTATCTTTCCCTTCTGGTAATACCTTAATACCGATATTATTACCATTAACGATATAGTGGGGCGTAGATTGAACCAGATAAGGCTCAAAAGAATTGATATCCGGTATACTATCTGTACTTATATCTATGGATTTTACGTTTAATGCCTCCGATAGTTTCTTTGCGGAGATATCTTGGATGTTTTTACAAAAGCCTGCGAGTTGGAAATTAATGTATCTATCCTTTGTCTCTCTATCGACTCTTGTTTTTTGATATCCATTGTGAAAGTAATTTCCGAGATATGTATAGAAGCCAATTTCTTTAAAATCAGCTTGTTTGTCTAAAAAGTGCAGGGCAAAAGTCTCAAAGCGACTGCGGAACCGTATTCTGGATCTATCCGGAAGGCCGTAAGGATCTTCGGCATCCGTTGGTTGTAATGTCTCGTTATACATTTCCCGGTATTTAGGTTCAAGGGTTTGATACAGTTCTATTGGTATCTTAGATAGTTCATTCAGTATATCTAAAGCCCGGTCTTGTTTCGTGTCTTTCGTAGTGCGTAGACGTTCTACAGGAGGTTTGGTGGAAAGAGCCGTGAAAACCTCAAGGGTAAGCCTATATTGTAACGAGTCTCCCCGTTTGAATCCGGATAACTTTTTCAAGAATAGATAACTGTACTTCCTTTCAAGGAACATCGAGATGAAGAAAGCATACCCTTTTTCGCTCAGACCGTTATTGTTTACTAATGTGTAATAGAAATGATCATCTTCTGTTTTTAGAACAACCCGCCCTTTTTTGCGAGTGTATCTACGAAGATGCTCCATCTCTTTCTCCTCGGCTTGGAAACGCTCCTTGATAATGTTTATGGCACTATCGTAGATGCAGTTCAGTGATGAAGGGATATCATACCCACGGGGATAAATGCAGATGGGATCATGATAATAATGGGTGTAATAGTTCCTGACATCATTAAGCAAAGAGGCAAAAGCTGTAATGATGGTTTTATATTCTATACAAAGTTTATCCGATTGCCTTTCACCTTTTTTAGGCGTCTTCATTTCAATGATCGGTTTTATCCATGGTAGATATCCTTCAACGATCTGTTCTAGGTTGTTTTGTGGATTTTGATCGAAGATTGAGTCGATGAGTGTTATTACATGCTTGATATCCCAACTGCTTAATTGCTTTTGGGTGTCCAACTTTTTAGCGATAAAATTAAGTGTTTTTATTAGTCCATCTATCGCTAGGTTTGCATATGCGGCAAAGATATGTTTGTTTTCTATGGCTCCCATAATAAAATGATCTATACCAAGTTCAATTTAGTAATCCGGCGGCTGATGTCTTTCAGCGCCATATCCAAAATAGCCAGTTCCTCCTGTGTGAATTTGCAAATTTTACCGTGTACGCTATTCCCGTTTAATCGTTGGTAGAACCAAGAGGATGATTTCCCGAAATAATCTTTGGCTAGATTAGAGACGGACAGGTATGGTAAAACGGGACTCAGTCGCTCACGAATAGTTAGCTGCTCCTTGATGTCCGTGATCTCTTTATGGATGTTTTCAAAGTCATTTTGCACACCTGCGGTAAGCAGTTCGGTTTCCTTTTCATCCATGCTATCCAACAGATCGGTAATTTGTCGGTCTATGGTAGGGCGGTCATTCTCCGGGGACTTTTTCCAAAGTTCCTTTAGTTCAAAAAAACGCTTTACTTTATCCATCTTATTCTGTTTTTTGAGTTACACATGAAAGGGAAACTCCCCCTCTGGCCTGGAGGGGGAGAACCTTTCTGGTCAATAATACTTTCCAAGTTCCTTAAGTTCTTTCTCAAGTCTCTTGATCTCTTTATCAACCACCGCTTTCATGAATTTGCTTCTCGAAGTCAGTTCATGATACTTGCGGAGATAAAAAAGGAGATCTTTTTCTGCCTCTTCTATCCGGGCTTTTAGCCCATCGTCACTATGCATAGAGCTCTTGTCTTAATGACATCACAAAGATAATAAATATATTATCAATGGCAAACGTTTGGTAATATTTTTATTATCATAGTATCTGGATTGGAGATAATAACAAAACCGCTCCACCTTCACAGGCAAAGCGGCTGTCCATTACTAATCTAAAAATCTAATACCATGAAAAACACCTATTACTACATATCTTGTTTCTTTTTCTCCTCTTTTTCGATCGCTACTTCTAGGGTATAGAGAGCGTCGTATAAAAGGGATTGTTTTACCTGTTCTTTCTTGGTCACGTCTCCGCTGGCCATCTCATCCACGATGCGTTGTTGCGTGTCGAATATATCCAAAGGGGCTTCATTCCCTCCGGAGGAGAATACCCGGGAGAACTTTGCTTGTATGAAATTCATGCTACCTAGGTAGTACCAGAACATGACTGTCTTTACGATCGGCTCTACATTCCGGAACCAAGCCGGATCACCGTCCTCACGTATGGAGAATGAGCCGTCTTTCCAGATTATGGATAGGAAGTTATCCAATGCCTCGAATAAATCCTGTCTCATCCGCTGTTGCCAAGTCTGTAGCATGATGAACTGTCCGTAGCTGATATTGGTCAGGCCGTCTTCCGGGCCGTATAACTCGATATCTTTGTCTTTGTAGACGGGGAATGGGTTACGGGTTAAGCGGATATCCAGCTCGATCCCTTTTTCTGTCTCTTGGAATAAGAAATCAAAGATGGTGCTCAACGCCGCCAGTTGCTCGGCCGTGATCCATATACGATCTTTGGGAAGGGAAACGGCGTAACCGGTTCCATTGGCTTTCTGGTATCGCCGGATTCTCGCGGACAGGCAAAACAATAGCATCTTGACCTTGGCTTCTTGGGCCGTACTTTTCGAGTTCAAAATATTGGCGAGAAAGCAAAGCTGTTCCGCTGTCATCTCATCCCATGTGCCGGGCACGAGGTAATCGATATCTTTGATCGTTATTTTTCTCATAATACGAAAATATGTTTGTCCTTGGAATTAAAGTCGTTCTTGATAGGAGCGGGGAGGCCTAGTTCCGGGGCGTAAACTTTCATGTAATCCTCGATTACCGCTTCTAACGACGTTACCTGCTCGGCGTAGAAATTACCGTTGTCCGTGGGATCGGAATACAGCGGATAGATCACGGGTTTAAACTCCAGCTGGCCGGCCGCCGTACGTTGTACCCGGGTGGTTTGGCTGGTATGGAGCTTGGCTACGTACATGGCGAGCCATACCCGGATATAATCAATCAGCTTGATCCGGAGCGGATCATCCACGCCGGTTCTTAAGGTGTCTTTTAAGCTCTTGTCAAGAGTGGTCCCGATCCAGCGGCATAGCTTCATCTCCAGTGTATCGAGTAGGGGACGGAACTTTTCGAAGGTCAACCGGGAATAATCGATATTCACCTTACCGTAATCCTGAAACTCCCGGGCGGAATTAAGGTAGTGGTCGTTGGCTTGGTTCTTGTAATAGCGGCTTTCTTTCCATTCCGGATAGTCGTTCTCGTGGCTTCCGAGATGCTCCAGTAGCTTATCCAAGTTATTCCATCCCCGTTCCTGCATGCTCTCTTCCGATCGGGCGATCTTTTGGTCGCTGGCTACGGTGAACTTATCGTTCCGGCCTACCGTATGCCCGCTGTCACCGATCAAGACCCCTAGCTCCGGACTGGCTATCGCCACGGCCAATGGTCCCAGTGTCCGGCTGGCGAGCGTCTTGATCGTAAGGATATCTTCCGTTAACGGCTCTCGATACAGCCGATCGACCAAGGCTTCCCCGAGGTAGGGGACGATATATCGATCGAAAGCGTCTTGAAGATAAGGCTCCAATATCTCGAACTTAAATGAGGCGTTTACCTTGACGGTATGCCTCAAATCATCTATCGTTTGTAGGAATGGCTGTGTCATGATTATACTTTTTCGTTACCGATACTCTTTTCCGATCCCGTGTTCTTATCGAGTGTCGTTAGCATGATATTGGGTATCACGAACTCGATGTCTTTTCCCCATCCGTTGATCTCCCGGGCTAGGTATAGCGGGAGAACCATCATGTCCCGGAGCGGCTTGAACAGTACTTGGGCGATAATGAATAACTCCCGGGCCTCGGTACCGTTGATGTTCTTCGATTTCCCGGGCGACGCTCCTTTCAAGGACGGATGTACGCCCATCGTGTTACAGATCACGTTTGTCGCTTCCTCCGAGTCCTCGATATACTCACCGCCCTTGATAAATGATTCCAAGGGCTTGATGATGATATCGCTCTCCTCGTATTTATTGATCTGATCATACCGGAAATGGGATACGAAGCTCTTGCCGGCGTTCTCCTCTCCGGAAAGGAAGTCGTTCAGTTGTTGTAGGAAAGCGTTCTTGCGCTCGTTCCGTTTCTTCTTGTCATCCTTGGGGATACCTTCCGAGTCGTAAAGCTTGTCCCAAAATTTCATGTTGATGGAGACGTGATATTTCAAGACCATCTGGTTTTTCAGCAACGCCTTCTTGAATTTCGGGATGGCGCAACTGAACTCGTACCAATCGAGGAAGATGGACCACCAATAAGGGCGGTTGTAATAAAAACGCCCCGGTACCGGCATATTGAGGCTTAACGTATAGCCATTCTCTTCCTCGTCCTTTTTCTCTCCGGTCTCCGGATCGGGTACGAGCCCGGTACGAACCTTGAGATCGTAAAGCGGGCTTCGGCGGTCTAGCAATCTCGTTACGATCACGTCGTCCGGAAATGACTCCTCTCCCCATTGCGAGGAATAACCATGATACTCGATGCGTTTCGTCTTCTCGTCTTGCTCGCTGATCCGGGAAAAGCACATCTCCCGGTGCCAGATCTGGACTACCTTCGGTTTCTCTCCGGCCTTCCGTTTGCCAAAAGCCAGATAGACGAAAGAGTCGGAGAATACGACCAGATCGTTGGCCAGCTCGGACATTACCCGTAAGTAGTTGCTGTCCGATATGAACTGGAATATCTCCGGAGCCTCTTCCGGGGTAAGTTCCTCCAGCTCGATCTTTTGGGTCTCCGGATTCTTCACCCTCCGGCAGACCATCAACCCATCGCCGTAGGCCATGTTCGCCTTGAACTCGATATTGCTGCCTACGATGGTGTTGTCGGCGATCTTTTTCATGATCCTTACGGGCAACTTGTCTTGGTGACCGAACGGGACAAACCTGACCTCTTTCTTGACGGAAGATCCTTTGGCCGGGGTAATGACCGTGGCCGTGAATTTTTTATCCTCCAGAAAACCTACGTCCTCGGTCATGACCACCGCCGCTTTCGCTCCGGGGAGGAAAGCGGTGTCACCCATTAGAAATACGTTCTTGCGTCCCATTATGCGTATATTTTTTTACCGTTAATCCGGATGATCATGCAACGGATGAACTTCCGTGGGAACCGTTCGCCCCGAATCCGGATGTTTACCGTGCTTCCCTTGGCGTGGATCGAGCTGAAGTAGGCTACCTCATAATTCTCGATCGAGCCGGGAGAGCCATTTCCCTCCCGGCTTTCATTCAACCGCACGTACGAGAACGAGAACATCTTGTATCGTCCCCGGTCATCCTTTTGCTGCATGACAGCCCAGACATCACTTTGTTTTATCCTTTTTTCCATATCTCCATCTTAAAAAGATTACCAAGGCCAGAACCATCGTTACGCCGAGCGCCCACCACCCGAGGGCGTTCTTGCCGATATCGGAGTTGAGTTCGGTATCTCCGGATCGCTCTTCCTCATGGCTGGCTTCCGACCGGGCGAAAACGTTCTCGTTCTCCTCTTTCTTTTGGCTTTCCGCTTCTTCTTTTCGCTCGTTCTCATGTTCCTCGCCTTCGAGTGTCGTTTCCGCCTTGACCGGGTATCGGCCGTTTTCGTCCGGCTGCCGCTCAAGGTCGAATTCCCTTCGTATGATCCGGATGTTTCTCCACCGATCTCGCACGGTGTTGGAACTGGCAAGCCGTACATCCATAGAGGTATCCAAGCTCTCCAATACCTGTCGCTCTTGATCTCTGTAATGGCTATGATCAGAAGCGCTACGACGCACGGAGCAGCTAGCGCAAAGAGCCACCATTCCGGCCAAGACACACAATCTCTTATAAAGTCCATATTCCATGATTCGCTATCCAAAAGGGAGCTCGCATAAACAATACCACTCTCACATCAGTTCCCAGCCGGCCTCGATGTCTTCCATAGGGATACGCTCACCGTTCTCCATGTAGCACATGGCATCCACTAGGGCGCACATCGTTCCCTTGTCCGACAGGTCTAGCCGGCAACAGTCCGGCATTTGCATCTCCCGGCATACCCATCGTACGTAAGCCGCCGTGTCATTCTCATCGCGGGGTGCCCATCGTTCTATCAGTTCCTTTATGGAGCGTAGGTTATACGATCGCTGGTATTTTAGCAAGAGCTTCATCATGGCCCGTACCCCATGCGGTATATCCTCGAATTCCTCGAAAGCGTTGTCCTTTTTATCGGCTTTCGATACTTCTCCGGCCCAGTCGTTCCGCTCCGAGTTCCGGATATTACCGGGGTTGTTGTTTCGGATTCCCCTTGGTGTCGTTGTCATTTTTACAATCCTCCTTATCTAATTGGTTACTAATATTCTTTCCTAGCTTAGACTCGATCTCTCCTTTGAGCTGTAGTTTAAGCAGCTTTGGAAACATCATGTTCGGCCAGATAATCAATACGCTACCCAGCATGCTCCACAGCTCGCACACACAGGCTAGGGTACATCCGGCCTTGGTGATTATGGCGTTATCTTGAGTGAATATCCGTTCCGTAACGAATACCACGAGCATGAAACCGAAATAGACGATCACCTTGGCGGGGGTATCTCTTCCGCTTTGTGATAGGAAGAATTTACCTTGCTTCTTTGCCGAGAACATCCCGAATAGCAAGTCGGCCGTAATAGCCACGCCCATAGCGGCGAAAGCGTATTTCACGGGCGAGATAAAATTCAATAAGAATATCATCCCGCTTATCATCCAGCCCCAAGAATGGTTCAATACCATCTGGAGCTTAATCAAGATCCTCTCTACGATCGGGCTAAATACCTGTGATATCATCTCCAAACATTTTTCACAAAGATGCTCGTAATCATACCTTCGGAAAAGGACATGAAAAAGCCCCGCCGGGGATTTCTCCGGGCGGGGCTTGATTGATATTATTCTTCCGGCAATAGTAGCCGGAGTAGTTCTTCTAGCCGCATGGCGGCACGTATTCGTTCTTGTTTGCTGTATTGCTCGTTTACATCGGTCACGATGTCGAGTAGGCGAAGGGCTTCTTGGAGTGTCATATGGCTTTACCCCCTTTTATAATAGTGAAAATGGTCATATCTCCTATGCGAATAGGTATTCCGCACTCAGATAGCTTACCTTTTAACCAACCTATTTTTTCACAGGCGGCATCATGTTTTCTTTTTGTTTCTTTGATTTCCATTTCCAATTCAGCGATTATCCGGTGGGCTTCCTCTAATGTTTTAATAGTTCTCATTGCTCACCTCCTTTCCCGAGGAACTCCCCGATCAAGTTATATATATCCGTAAGTTGCTCTTCTGTTATATCGCTCATGCGGTACTCATTACAGTCAATGCAATAAAGAACTTCTTCTTTCTTGCCGGGGGATTTCACCCGTATTTGTTCTATGTAAGGGCTTGCTTTCATGACCGGCCTCCTTTCTTCGCTGAGCAGAACACGAACCAAGCCACTCCAATCAGCGGTAAGAACGCCGGAGACAGCATTGTTAATAAAGCTACCGTGTACATCTTTGCCTCGTGAATGGATTTACAGGGCGTGATACCAAGAGGTAACAAGTTGTAGAACTTCTGGACGGTGATCCAAGAAAAGAAACTCGTTTCGTGAGTGGACGTTGATTGTAGGGTACTATTATTCCCCGGCAAACAAATGTTTTCGTGTTTGGACATAACTAACATTGTTTGTTTGGGGCAGGAAAAACAAAAAACGGTCTCGCCTGTCCCTTTGTCCTACACCACGAAAGGCAGTTATGGCCATTAAGCCATATCAAGGGGGTACGAAACCGTTGTATTATATATACGTACTAGTATGGACACAAAAAATGCCGATACAAATATGTTCGGCGGTCACCCGCCTTTCGTGAAATAGGACATTGCAAATATGGTGAAAGTTTTTGGGATGGCAAAGAAAAAGCCGGCTTTTATTGGGCCGGCTGGGGAATATTCCAAAAAGGATTTATCACATGTTCTCTATCCATCGTTTTCCGGATGGTGTATAAGTATACGCTAATATGCCTACGGCAACAATAGCTACAACGGTGAAAAAAACAACTGCTATCTGCATATTATTATTATTTTAAGATTCTATATCCAATCATCGCAAAGGCAACCGTACCGATGAATCCCATCGCAAAAAGATAATTAGCCATACTTGGTATCTCATCCTCTATCTCCCGGTTTAGTAAAGAGGCCGCTACCCCTAGCACCAAAGCCGCAAATGTCAACTTTGCCATATCAAAAAAGAACTTAGCGGTAGTTTCCTTTCTTACTTTACTTTTTTCTAATTCATTCTTGGTTGCCATGTCGCAAATATGGTGAAAGTTTTTGGGATGGCAAAGAAAAAATCGTAATATCCTTATATAACTTTACACTGCTAGGTAATCCCTAACATCCTATAATCACCATATCCCACCTTTGCCCCCGTGATCACGACACAACTATCTATTATTCACTTCAAAACAATCAACAAACAATGGCTACAACTTACAAATTAGTGCAGCGACGGGACATGCACAAGGGAGCGACTGAAGGCGATAAGCTTTATTACGCACAAGCGAAATCTACGGGTACTAGTGATATGGAGCGTCTTTGCTCCATGATTGGCGAGCGTTCTTGCGTATCCAGCGCAGACGTGAAAGCGGTGCTGGATTCGCTTATCTACGTGATGAAGCTGGAGATGTCGGACGGCAAGATCGTACAGTTGGGTGAGTTCGGTAATTTCCGTATCACGTTCGGTAGTGAGGGGACGAAGGTGGAGAAGGATTTCAACGCCACTAAGATTCGTCGTCCTAAGTACACCTTCTCTCCGGGTAAGGCGCTTCGCTCGCAAGCGAAGGTATTGCGATTCGAGAAGGTAAGCGTGGAAAAAGGCGAGGGAGGAAACGACTCCGAGAGTCCGGACGAGATCTAGGCTAAAAGCACGCATCGTTTGAGGGAGAAGGGCGCATCGTTTTGGAAAAGAGGGTGCGTCCTTTTTTTATGAGGTTAGTATTCAGTATATTTGATAATTTATAAATAGAGAAGGATGGACAATGAGAATTTTAAGATAAGGGCTTACGGGTTGCAGGAGCTAGGCATTCAATATTTCCCGAATAGCGCACCCGCTTCGGCCTCGATCCAGCTAAAGAGATGGATTAATCTAAACAAGGCGTTACTTTATGAGATTACCGAAGCCGGGTATCATTCCGGGCAACGCTTACTCACGCCACGGCAAGTACAAATCATAACAGCGCATTTAGGGCCTCCATAACAGAGGCTCTTTTTTTGTCCCCGCATATTTCGCAACGGTTTCTCATTGTTGAAATGTTAATTTGTTGATACTTAATAGTTGCGCACCTCTCAAGTAGCGTTTTTTTCTCAAAGCGTGCGAAAGCGCCCCGCAGCGCCCTACAAAAAAAATGCGGGCGCAAGTTCAATTTTTCACCTTATCTGCTGCCTCCCTCAGACAGATCACGCATGAAATGCGTCTACCGATTTTTAATGAAGGAAGATGATTCCGGATTCCGCGTACGCGAGTTCAGGCATAAAGAAATTCGCGCCGACAAACAATGTGTCCCATGCGTCGGTAATGTGTGTCTTGTACTCATCCGGGTTATCGGGGCTGTCTTCTGTAGCTTCCGGCGATTTGTCTTTCTCGAATCCGTTCTTGCCTACTTTCACCGCTGTTTGCTCCATGGCGAGTTTGAGGAACTCGTTGTTGTATTTATTGAAAACAGGATAAAGGAGCGTCGGATCATGCTTTAAGGCCCGGTCTATTTGCTCGTGCCTCCAGTCGTGGCGGCTTACCTGTCCGATATAGATATCGGTGATATCCCAACCATATTCCTTGAAGATCCGGATGATGGTATCTTGATAGGACTCGGAGTTATTGCCGGTAGTCCACGTGAAGGTCTGGTCATAAAAGAAGATGATATCACGTTTGAGCTTGTATTTGTAGTATTCGCAAACCTGACGAGCCAATTCATCCAGCTTATCGGGGGTCTTGACAAAGAAGCTCTTTAGGGTACGTAATTGATGGCCTTGTACCTGTCCGATACATGCGGTATTGATTGCGGAGTTACTATCGAAACCGATTAGCAAGGGAGCGTCCATATCCAGATCCCCATCGGCTAGGCATCCGGCCAGTCGCAGCCGGTTCCAGTCCGCTCCCATGCTACCCATGTAGCGAGTATCGCCGGGGGTATAGAAATGGTAATCGTTCAAGGCCGAATAGAAGCCATTAGCGACACGGAACAGGCGTTCGTTCATGAACGCGGTACGCCATATAAGGGAAGGGACGTTGCGGTACATTTGCCAAATGTAATCCTTGCCTACGACTTCCATGTTATCGAAAATATCATACTCTCCGTAATATACCGTGTACTCCCGGGTCTTGCCACGCATAGGTTTGACAGGTGCTTGATACTTACGGGCCAACATTAAGTCATGGCGTAATTCTTTGTATTTGCGTTGGGTGTATGATGTTTGTTCCGGAAGGCGCTCGGTTAATTTCATTTCCCGGTATAGGTTCCGGATCAAGTTGATATGAACCGGATTCATGTCGTTGATCTTATCCAATATCCAACGTCCGGCTTTTAAGGTTGGCATATCCGTGGAATAGAGAACGGAATGATGCCAAGGGCATTGGTTGAAATCTTGCAAATTTCCCCGATTGGCGGGATCAACCTCGGATTTTATCTTATCGTAGTCTAGGAATTTCGCCTCCGGACCGATTACCCAATCTAAGGACATGGAGTTCGCTGACATCCCTTGACTGAAGGAGAGTACGACCAATACGGTGCCATTCCAGAAATGAATGCAATTGCCCCATGCGGTCTGAAGCGGCGGGCGCTTGGGCTTTCCGAAGTTGGCGGACAGGGGTGCCTTGCGGCCAACAAAGAAATGAATGCCCTCGATATAGCCCCATTCGGCGAGAGCGTGAATAATCGCCGGTAGCGTATTACCCCAAGCCTTGGCATAGGATGGAGAGATTAAAGCCCCGGTAGAACCCGGCATGGACCAAACATTCCGGATGATGAAGCGTGCGTCCAAACCCTCGGATTTACCGGTACCACGGCTACACACCCAATACTCGTCGTGGGCGGCGATCGCCATTCCCATGCGTTGCATCTTATTGAAAAACTTGCGTTGCGCCTCTTTCGCTTTACGGGTGAAAGGTTCAGTCATCAGTGCCATAGTCGTCTGTAATGGGTTCAATATCTACGATATCATGATCTTGCTTGAACAATGCCCGGAATGATTTCCTTTCTTCTTCAAGATTAGGGATAGGCTTGAAATCATCTCCCATTAACGTGACATCATCGGATGGCTCAAAGCAGGGTGGTTCCCAAGCGCTTCGATCAATGTCATCGTCTTCTTTATCGGAGCGGGTGTATTTACCGATCTTGTCCGCGTTGGCGGCGATACCTTTGGGGTCTTTGGCTTCCCGGGCGATGCGGATACCTTCCTTGGCGGCCTCGATCACCATGTAACGATACCAGTTCTTGCCGGCTAACTGTACATTTCCTACGAGTCTCCGGATAGCGGCCAAATCACGGTAAGCGGTGGCTTGTGATACGGGCTCACAACTACCGTCGCAACCGGCCATCAGGAAAGCGATCAGGTCTTTGTCGGCTGTCATGGGGTCTTCCAATAACTTGGAAACACATAACATCCAGCGATCTTTTTGCATAAGCTCCCGGCAGGAGAGAAGGCTTGCCGCTTCTTCATGCCCTTTGAAAAGTACCGTGGCTATCTTGTCGTATGATGTTAGTTCCTTGTTCATTCTTTCTAAATAGGTTATGATAAAGGGGAACAGCCAATACCTTATGGATTGTCTATTCCCCTTCATTATGGAAGCAAGATTTATTTCAAGTTATCCAGTTCCGCCAGCTCACGTTTGTAATAAGCCAAGCGTTGCTCTGCTTTTTGCCGGAGGTTAAGCTTCCCGTTTTTCTCATGTTGGGCGATAGAGGTTTCCGTGCGCCGGATATTCTCCCTCAGTCGTTCGATCCGGTTGGCGATCTGCATACCTTTCAACAATTGATCGGCCGGGAGTTCCTCGGTTTTTTGAACCTCGGTTTTTAACTGGATCTGCTTACCCTCGGCCCAAGCGTCGATCTGGTCCCATAGCTTGGCACGGCGGGTCCAAAGCTCATGCACCTGATCGGCGATCGGCTTGCGTTGCTCCGGAGTAAGGGCCTCGTTCTGCATCTCCGTGAATAAGGCGGCGTACAAGGGGGTGATCTGGCGGACCTCGTCGAAGATCGTACGGATGTTATCCGGAAGGGAGGAGTACGTGGCGATCTTCGCTCCGGGCCGTAACAGGGCGAATTGATCTTGCAGTTCTTGCAACTCTTCCTGCGCTTCCTCCAGCTCGGCTTGCAATTGATCGATCTCTCCGGATTTATCGTCATTGTCTTCCTCCAGCTCGGTGATCTTGTCTTGTAGCTTGAATAGCTCGGATTCTTTCACGAGGATTTCTTTTAAGACTTTATCGCCTTTTAGCTGATCCGCTGTTTTCTCGATCGCCTTTGTTGCCGCGACCGCTGTTTTCAAGAGTATCGAACCCCGTTCGGAGATTGTTATCTGGGGTTGGGCCGACGATAGGCGCGCTACGGTTGTCAACTTATTCACCAATACGGTGAAATGGGAATCGAACTGCGGAACCTCCTTTACCTCGCTAAAGAAAGCGATATACTTCTTTCTCATCTCCTCCGGAGCTAGAGCTTGAAAAAGCGCTAGACCGTCCGCGTATTTACGCTTACGGTCCGCTAACCAGTTTTGTAATGTTATCATTTAAGAACCTCCTTCCGGTGGAGTAGGAGCTACCCCGGTGAATAATGCGTCTATATCGATAGGCGTTCCCATGATAATCATAGGGGCGGGGCTATCGGCCTCGAAAGTGAAGGACCAACCTCTTTTGTCGGCCGCCGCCTTGCCGCCGTCGAAAGAGGCGGTAACCGTACAAGGATAGCCGGGCTGTCCGATAAGCTGCTGGCTCTCGTTGTCCTCGATGATCAAATAGCCGGGCGTATTGCAGATCTGCCGGGCGAAAGCGGCGGCTTCCACTTTCTTGCCGGGGTGGAAGAACTCGCCGCTGATCTTGTAACTTTTACAATCTGTCTCGCCTTGAGA
The DNA here is from genome assembly GCF_003635405.1 of Parabacteroides sp. AF39-10AC. Classification (NCBI taxonomy): domain Bacteria; kingdom Pseudomonadati; phylum Bacteroidota; class Bacteroidia; order Bacteroidales; family Tannerellaceae; genus Parabacteroides; species Parabacteroides sp. AF39-10AC. The sequence goes on from NZ_QTLP01000006.1 coordinate 216,743, forward strand.
CTCCGCTTTGTATCCTACGGTTGCCCGTGTCGCGTAAATAGGTGTCGGTTTACCTCCCGACTCTAAAAAGGTAAAAGCTCCTGTCGCCGTCACGAAATCGGCTGTGGCCTTGGCCTCTTTGGGGAGCGTGGGGACGACAGAGACTGAGGTTTCCGGAATAAAGGCGATACGACCTTTATAACCCCCCATATTGTCCGCTCCGGCTGGCCATAAAACAGGGCCAAACGAGGCGCACATCACATAATCCGCCGGAACGTCCGCCCCCATGAAGAGGACGGATAGCACCGCTAGCAGAAACAATACGGACAAAACTTTTCTGAAATCTTTCATCGTTTTATTTATTTACTGGTTTTACGATTTGGTATAAGTACCGGAAGCGGTGAAGTCCTCTCCATCGGCTACCGTGACTTTCACGTCTGCCGGCTTGGTATAACCGGCGATATCCTTGAAGGATACGGTTTGCTCACCTTTGGGTATGCCTAAAAGGGTAGCTCCGCTTCTCATCCACTCGCCGTTCTCGCCCACCTTCCAAGCGGCACCGGCTTCTATGGCCTCGTCGCTCTCGATCGTGACGGTCAGGGCGGCACCGGTTACGTAGTCGCCCGCTAAATCAACGCCCTCATTGGTGAACTCGTTAATCTGGAATACCTTCGGATGGATATCCTGAAAGCGGGTACCGTACCCGGCTTGTAGCCAGAACTGAACCTCGTTCGGGTCCTCGAAGATATCGCGGATCTGGACGAACCGGGTCGCCTTCTTCGTATTCACGCCAAAATCCAGCATTCCGGGACGGATTAAGATCAAGGCCTGCCCTGTTCCATATGCCTCATGGGTGACAGGTTCCAGTCCCGGGAACTTGGCGTCGTCCTTGACCGCCTTCCAAAACTCCTCGGTGGATGGGCGGGCGAACGCTTTTGTCTTTTGCCGGTAAGCCTCCTTACAGATCAACTCGATCTCGTTGGCATAATACAGGATCGCTTTACGGCGTAAGAAAGGATGTGCCGCACGTAAGAAGTTGACCAGACGATCGTAATCATCTACACCGTCACCACTGCCAAACGTACCGGTACGTACTAGGTTACGATTCGCCATGGTGATATCCTTCGTTGTCTTGAAATGATCGATCCAAGGGAAAAATCCGGTGAAAGAACTCATCGGGCTATACACATTGTCGTTTCTTTCGGCGAAGAAAGCGGAGAAAGTGATATCCTCCGAATGGCTGATGATGTGATTATCCACCACGAATTTCTCCATGGGGTGTTTCTTTACCGTATGGTCCACCTTCTCCCCGGCGTTGGAGAGAATACGTTTCTCCGTATAATTTAAGATGTTATCCTTCAAACGAGAAACGGTAAGTTCCGGTTTGATGGACATCTCTACCAATTTACCGATTTCATCGGGATACTTAATCTCGGCCCCGGCTTTATATGGGCCGGTGTGTCCGGCTTTGCGGCGAGCGTTCACGATCACGTCCTCATTCTCGATCTCGATCACGTTGAGCTTCATGGCCGCGGCGAACTCCTGAAACGTGAAATAGGGAAGGGTACGCAACACGTTATCGTAATCCTTCGCATAACGATTCAGTTTCTCAATATCTAAAATTCCTTGTTTTGCCATCGTTCTTAGTGTTTAAAAAATCCTGTTTTCTCTGCCTCGGCCATGATAGCGAGGGTATCATCCTCATGCTTATCGGCGAAATCCTTGATATCTCCGGTCTCCGCGGTCGGCTCTTGCTTTACTTTTGCTTCCGGCTTTTTGCCTGCCGGTGTTCCCTTTAGCTCTGCCACGTCTGATTGAAGTTGCTCAATCTGTGTGTCTTTCTCTTTCAACTTTTCTTGGGCGGTCGATAATTGCTCCTGTAAGTCGGAGGTATTACCGGTGCTCTCGATCGAATCGAGCAGCTGATCCACTGTTACGTCTTCCGCTTTCATGTCCGGGTTATCACCCAGTACCTTATTCAGAAGCTTGTCCCAGTTGTCGGCCGCTTGTTTCATCGCATTGTACGAATCATCTTTCAACCACTTCATAAATCACTATGTATTAAAATAATTAAGAACATTCTCGAAAGTATCTATCTCATCGATCATACCGATGTCCATGGCCTCCGGCGCGAAAAACATCTTACCGGTGGCCCATTTACCTTGATCCTCATTGATCACGCCTACCCGGGCGTTAGCGATACTGGAGATGAAATTCTCGTTATACGTATCGCATACTTTTTTTAGCGGTTCCGTATCTCCCTGCAGAGCCTTGTGAAATTCTTGGTTCTTGTCCGTGGATTTGGAGGCATAGATATCGATCAACTTGATTCCCATCTTGGCATAATACTCGCTGGTATCAACGATCGTCATATAGGTACCCACGCTTCCGATCCGGCAGACGTTGGAGTTCGCTACGATCTTGTCGCAACAGGAGGCGATGCCATAGGCGGCGGACGCTACGAAATCATTGCAGAAAGCTACGACAGGTTTGTTTCGGCTGTTAATCGCTTCCTGCATGATCCGGCATCCCATTCCCTCGCCTCCGCCGGAATCGATATTCAAGACGATCGCCTTGATATTATTCTCGTTGTAGCATCGGTTTAGGAGATTCGCCTTGGTAAGCATTCCGGATGGACCGCATTCTTGGTCGTATTTCGTGATCGCCCCGTTGATGTTCATTATGGCTACGGAGTTTTTGGGTGCGTCCTCGGGTGGAGACCATCCTCCATACTCGCTGATCTGGTATGCGCCATTTTTTAGGGAGGCGAAAAGCAAGGCGTTATCCTCGGTCGGCTCTTGTTCGGAAGAAGCGTTCCGGGGTTTCCCGAACATCGCTTCCGGCTTGGTAAGAAAAGATGCGATAAGGGGGAAATAATTCGCCGCGAAGTTTTCCTCGACGAACCATACTCCCCCCAGAATGTTGTGTAGATAAAGCATATCTTCCTTTTTGATGGCAAGGATATACTTATATATATGTATGGTAAAGGACTTCGGTCAATCGATCAGTTGAAGTTGCGGAACCAATTGCTTTCCGGATAACGAGATTTTGTATCCCGAGAAACCGCTAGGATCGCTGGGGTGCAACACCTCGAATTTGCATTTTAGGGGAAAACGATCCGATCCGACCACGAATGTATCCCCGCTAAAGTGTTTGTACTTAAAGATCGCCGTGAGGTGGTTCAATCGTTCGCATTTTTGCCATAGATCGTTGGTCATATATTGACGGGGTATTTGCAAGGAACCAGATACATTATATAGAGTACCTGATTCACTTTCTTGTGGCTCAACCTTGATAGAGGTTCCATATCTTCCCGGGTGAAGGTTGATCCAGTCTCCGGACTTGAGTCCAACTTTTACTTTGTCTGCCTCTTGAGACACGCTCGCTATTTGCCTCGAGAAAGCGAACCACGCATCGGAGATGCCTCCCATATTGTCTGCCATAACCTTAGTTTTTATTTGTTTATCAATAATATCTGATCGTAATGGATACACTTGGAATTTTATTCCTCCCAAAAGGGACAAATCGATACGCTTGGTCGGAGTGAAAAACACTCGTATTTAACTTTTATTGTACGAACGTTTCTCTTTTTGCTTCCTAGTTCGGTCCCTCCAGCGATAGTAGTTCTTTTTTAGAGCGTCCTCGCTGATCCCGTTGATATCGAATTTGCGCATAAAGGAAAAAATACTTTCGATATACTGTATCCCATACATATGCTTGTTATAATCTATCCATTCGTGCAGCTCGGCCCAGAACATCAACTCTATCCGTCGCTCAAGGATTCGCTGCGAGCGTTCGCTAAGATAGTTGTAGTAAGCCGGATCTTTTCCACATCGTCTGTCCGGCAAAGCTATTTCCAGCGTTCCTTGCTCCAAAGGGCAGGAGGCCGGGCGCTTGGATGTCAGATCAAATAGGGTATGATACAAATCTGTCTTGTCCGGAAGGGTTATCACTCCTTCCCGGCAATCATTGAATTTTCCACGCATGTACTCCTCCAAATGCTTTTTTATGCTTATCTTTACTGTCACCATATCGATTTTCTCTCTTCTTATAGGCTTTTTTACTCTATTTTCCCTATGTGTATGTGTTATATTTTGCGACCAACACGTCAACAGACCAACAGGAAATATAAAATATGATGCTAATTTACTATATTTCAATGATATAATCGGTAAAATACTAAGAAACATGCGACCAACAAAAAATAGTGGTTGTTGGTCACCCCTACCAACCGTCAACAGTGCTTCATTTTTCCCCGAATTTAGAATTATTGCCAACAGTGACCAACAAAAAGAAAACGATGACCAACAGGAAACAACAGCCTACTTCTATTTAATTAATATATATATTATTGATTATTATATATTTATCTTATATCTGTTTTGAAATGTTTCATCTTTTGTTGGTCTGTTGGTCTGTTGACCACTTTTTCTATCCTTTATAGGGTTTCAAAACACGCAAAACTTGCTTATTTCTTTTTTTAATTTCAGGGGGTCCGGGGGAAATAGATGAATAAAGATAGAACCGGCTTCCCGGATGTGCTTGTTGTCCATGGCCTCCAATAGCCAAGCTATATCCTAGAAAGTCGGTTCTATGCGATTTTAAAATACTATCAGTCGTTAAAAGCGGAATCCCGGCTCAGTCTCCGGAGTCTGATCGTAGTTTTGTACGTCTCTTTCGAAATCGACATCGAGCAAGTCTCTGAGAATATCGTAATTGAAACAAACTGCCGAGGTATTACTCTCTTTGTTCACCATAATACGTTTCATGCTGTTATCTATGGTGGGTTCTCCCGCCGGGTTTGCTAGAATGTCTCCTTTTGGGACTTCTTTCACCTCTTGCCATCGATAACGAGTGGAACGTACTTTGCCAATATAGGCCTCGTTACTTTCGAAATAGGTATTTAAGGATTGAAGAGAGAACGCCTCACCTTTTAGCTGCTGGGTATACATAGGATAGATATTTGTCATGTTTAGATATAAAACACGGGTATCTATGGGTTCTAGGGTTTTTATTTCCGTATCCCGGCCTTGTTTCTTAATTGTAACCTTTCCCGGTACTTCGATCTTATAGTCTCTACCTTGAACTAGACTTCCTGTATCGATCAAGAAGTTGAGTATACTGAAGAAGTTGAACATCTTATTTGAGGAACTAATCGATTCTACTTGTTTGATCACTTTCGCTATTGCGATTTCGAAGAACTGTTCTGCGGTAAAAGGTAGTTGCAATGAGGTATGTTCTTCCACTATACGACAAACGGAAACGAACATTGATACCGTCTCGAGTATACGAGAGAGGCCATCCGTGTTTTTAACGGATACCCGTACCTCGTCTTTCAAGGATTTAAAGACCTCGTCGTATACTTTCTTATAATGTTGCAAGATGCTATTTCTGCACGCCAATATCTCAAGGAGGACGCTATGTAGTCCGGATTCCTCGTATCCTTTCAACTCATTGAAGATTTCTTCTTCCAATTCAGACCGATCGTCACGTTTCGGTACCTCGCAAATGATACATCGATTTGCGAGAGAGTTGTCATCCTGTTGGGGGCTTTCTTGGCCCATGATAACAAGAGCTGCGTTCACTTGGCTACTATCGATCTCCTTACTTACCGCATCCTTACGTTTCTGCTTGCCTTCTCCATCATATACAGCGGATTTCAAGGCTTGGAAAATCACAGGGTTTATTTGCGTGTCGTTATACTCTTCGAGCATGATCGGGATATTCCGGTATCTCTCCAGCCAAGAGAACAAAGCGGCGGGGGTTCCGGAGTTTAGGTTGAATGCTGGTGCGTCCGGAGACATCGATAGAGAGCGGATGGAATAACCAATTTGTGATTTTCCGGAACCCGTCGGACCGATAAAGAATAAAGCCGTAAAGGTTCTCCTGACATTGTATATATCGCTACGGAAGGCACTCATGATCGAATATATGATCGCCCACATACCGTTATTGTTTAGCTTGTATACCTCGTTCATCAGTGAGGCCCACTTTTGGAAATTGATAGAACATCCCGCTTTGGGTTCCCGGTACTTGATAAAGCGATCCAGATAGTAGCGATCGCTATCCCGGCGCTCAGATGCGTAAATTTTAGAGAAAGCCGGGATATAATAGTATTGTTTATTGTGTTCCACTAATCCCAAATCTGATACGTATTGGAGTTGTTGTTTTCCATCGATATCATGGACTATAGCGTTACTGAAAGCGAAGAATCCTTCATCATACCAGCCAAACATACGAAGCTCAAAACACTTCTTGAACTTGCCCGCCCAACTATCCATGATCAAATCGAGATGGTTTTGTGTCCCATTGGAGAAATTGATATCACCTTCTTCCCATAAGCGTTTTTTAAAGGATGGGAGTGTGAGCATCTCTGCGCTGATCCACTCCATATAAATCGGATAGGGATAGTTTGCTTGAGTGAGTTCTACGATACGTTTGTTGGCTTGGCTTTCTTTATCGTAAACATGTAATAGTGGCTCAATATAGAAGTTTCCTACTCTCATAAACGATTTTTTACCATTAGCGAATATATATGCTAATTTTCTTCCATTCTTATCGAGATATGGGAAAAACTGATAGGCACGCCATAACCGGTTAATCGCTGGATCAGAGTCTACATAATCCGGGAGTCGGCTAGGATCGAACATGAGTGAGGCTCCATCTACTTGGAGTGCGTCTGAATTAAACCGGGCCTCTGATTTACGGATATCGAGATATGGTTTCAAGACATGTTCCAGAGCTGTTTTGGTGACCCCTAACATCCGGGCATAATCTGTAGTTTGGAAAGCTCGGGTGGTAGCATCCGCGTAGGATATCACTTCAGAGCATCTTTCTAAGGCTATTTTCTTTATATTCTCGGGAGATTCCCGGAATGTACTGTATAATCCGATATAGTATTCATTGAATCCAATCTCTTTCTCTGTGTCTACGAGTTTATAACGTTCTTCACCTTTCTCGTCTACATAACTTTCCCGCTCTCTTTTATATTTGCTCATGGAGACCGTGAAGCCGGTTCTTGTCAAGGAACGTAGAAATGAGAGCTCTTCCGGTTCGATCATGTTTTCTTTTACCTCGAATTTATCCCTGCAACGGATGATGGGAGATAGCCGGCGAAGCTCTTGGATCTCGGACACACCCGGGATGCCTGTTATAAGGATGACCGGACAAACTCCCCATCCCTCGGAGAAACGATTGACAGACCAAGTAAGGGTGACTTGTTTGTTCCCGGTTTTTACAAGTTCCTCCGCTTCTTCCACGCCGGTTAATCCCGGTTGGGTAGGTTGGGCTGGCACGCTTTTCTTACCTACGGCTTGTAGCTCGGCAACTAGATTTGTTATCAATTCCCCATCTGCGTTAAATCGTTCGGCGAGGGATACGATATACGCTTGCCTTTGTAATTTATCCGGTACGACGGAGATACTTTGGGCGATAATCCGGAGAACCTCTGTTTTCCGGATCGGATCATCCATCTCGCTTTCGAATGCTTTATAAATAAAGGAGATGAAGTCGGTCTCCTGCTTTTTCAAGAATTTGGCTAGTTTCTCAGTCCCCATCTTGCGGGCGAAACTGTCCGGATCTTCTCCTTCCGGAAGAAAAACGGCACGGACGTTCATGCCCTCGGCCAGCATGATATCCATGTTCCGGACGGAGGCTTTCATGCCGGCTGCGTCTCCATCATAAACAGCGGTGACGTTTCGGGTAAATTTCTTGATGATCCGGACTTGATCTAGTGTAAGGGCGGTACCGCTACCGCAGACCGTATTGGGATAACCGGATTGAACGAAAGAGAGTACATCAAATTGACCTTCCACCAAATAGCATTTATCGGATTTCGATATCTCTTGACGAGCTTGGTATATACCGAATAACGTCTTTCCCTTATGAAAAAGGGGAGTCTCCGGAGAGTTTAGATATTTACATTGGGTATCCTTTTCCAAGGAACGGCCCGTGAAACCGATCACTAGTCCTGATAAGGAATAAAACGGGAATGTGATCCTATTTACAAATCGATCGAAGATCTTTCCGTTCTCTTTTCTGATAATCAAACCGGTCTTCTCCATAGTCGCCATGTCATAACCTTTTTGAGAGCCTAACTCGGTTAATGCGGTAAACATGGATGAAGAGTACCCCGCTCCATATTTAGACAGGATATTCGGGGTGATTCCTCGTGTTTCCAGATATTCAGCGGCCTCTTTCTTCTTGAGGAAAGCCGTAAACGTTTCTTGGGCGAATGTGAGGCAGATTTGTAGGGCCTCCCGCTCTTTCGCTTTCTTCCGTTCATCGTCGGTTAGTTCCCGTTCGGGTACTGTTATGTTGTATTTCGAGGCGACTAGCTTTACCGCCTCGAAGAAAGATATCCCTTCGTGCTCTTTTACGAAGGTTATCACGTTCCCGCCTTTACCACATCCAAAACATTTCCAGATATTCTTAGCGGGGGATACGACTAGGCTTGCGTCCTTGTCCCCATGGAATGGGCAAACTCCCTTGTAATTTACTCCAGCTTTTTTTAGCTTAACATAATCACCTATCACGTCTACTATATTGGCCGTGTTGATGATATTATCGATCACGTCTTGAGGTATCATATTTCATCTTCTTTATTGTCGTTAAATAAATATAGTTGTCGGGCTTCGAAGGCCTCTTGTAAGGATACGCCTAGAGTTGTGGCTAGACGTAAATACTCTTGATCTGTGGGGCTTTCCTCCCCCCGGTATAATTTCCAAAACCGTACTTGGTTGATATTTACCGCATGCAGGAAAGCTGTTGTTACATTGAAATATTCCGGATTGATTAATTTAATCCGGAACAATTCTAGCACAAGGTTCCGTTTTACGGAAGGACGGTAAACGATATGGTTCCTATGGATATATAGTTTAACGGCTAACTCGGTCTTTCCTAGAATCTTCCCTATTTCTTTGAGAGTTATCTTCCCCAGATTCTCCTTCAATATTTTTTCTTGGCTTTCTGACCAGCGTTGTTTTTTCATGTCGTCTTATGAATTTATAATCTTGACTAAAATCATAGTCATAGTTTCCTTCTTGAATGAACATACAGACTATTTTTATAAAGAGTTCTCTGTTTTCCTCTTTAACCGTAGCCTCGAGAGAGAATGAACAATCTACTTTCATATTTAGAAGTTCATTATATACGCCGTTCACATACTCCCGGAATTGATCTACTCCCATTTTCTCTTTATAGATGGCGATCCAGTTCCAATCTGTCATTCGATACCGGGCGTAACTATCCATCGATTACCTCAATATTGTCAAAATCTGCGGTGTCAAAATCCAATGGTTCTCCAAAAAGAGGATTATCGGAGGTGACGCACGCTCCCGGAACATATAGGTTTAGTTCCAGCCATTTCAAAAAATCCTCCCGGTCGCAATTAACGGGAGGGCATTCTACTTCGTATATGATTCTAGCTTTCATTGTATATTCTTTTCTAATTGTCTTTTCATGTCCATTACGATCCTATCGACACTTGATCTTTGATCGATAGGCTTCGTCGCCAAGTAAGTACATAAGCAATCATCTAGGATGACAGCTTCTTCCTGTGAGATATCCTGAATGATGATCTTGCCGTTTGAATCCGTTTCGATATACATGATCATTCCTCCTTCCTCTGTGCCCATATGTTGTCCATCTTGGCTAACTTATTTTGCATGTAGCTGCGAAGTAAAGTGGAACATTCTTCTGTATAGTCCGCAAATTTGCAAGCGAACTGGTATTCACATGTCCGATCAACATCACGAACGAATTTGCCGGCATGATTGATTATGGCTTTTATGTGCATCTTATCGGACTGGATAAATTGCTCGTCCTGCATTAATAGCTCTTGGATTTCCATAGCGGAGTTCTCTAGGATATCTGCCGCTATGAACATCATCCAAATCGGTAAAGCGTACTCCTGCGGAGTAGTATGCGCCAACTTTTTTCTTTTGGCGGTGGCTACAGCCATCGCTAAATAATTCTTGTCATTCATCTTTTTTCTTTCCTCCTAAAATTTCCATGGCATGATTACACATCTTGATGGCCAGATATTGGAATAGCTTGGGAGATTTGTTTTTTGCGGGAGGTAAAAAATCCACATTCAATTTAACCACATCCCCATGTTGCGTGATGGTAATCACTGCCTTTGCTTGCTTGATTGCCTTGTAGGTCTTTTTATTCAGTCGTTTCATATTTTATTATATTAGATCCATTCTCTATTATCCCAGCAGGGATCAGATAATCTTTGTTCGCCTAACTCCATATCGGATAAGCGTTCCTCTAGGGAGACAATGTCCTTAATCAGTACATCACGTGGAGCTGCACCTTTAAACTTACCTACGATACCAGCTTCTTCCAATTGGTTTACTATCCTTCCTGCACGATTATACCCGATTCTGAACTTGCGCTGTATTAATGACGTGTTAGACATTTGTCTTTGAACTACTAAAATTGCAGCAGCTTGGAAATAGTTATCATATTCAGTCATTTCTTTATACGGTTGACCTATACACCATAAGATTCAATTATTCTTATTTAAGTAGTTAGTTTCTTGACTTCCGACATTATGTAGTCGAAGTGCTCTCTAAATTCTTTGGTATGAGTAAACACAGGAGAATCTATATCAGACAAATTCATATTTACAATATCGCTCATACACTTTACATGCTCGGAATGAGCCTTATTATAACCGCTCCTATAAGCATCCATAACCAACCTTCTGACATCCATCCGGTCTATTGATTCAGGTTGCGGATCACACACCCTTTTTGAATGTTCAATCGCCAGCACTGTAACTTTTTTCTTTTTCATGTTCATATCTTGTTAGTTTTACGTTAATCTCCTATGATCTGTCTAATCGCATATGTTTGCCTTCCTTTGAAATCAGAGAAATCAATCAAGGATTGTTTACGATAAAGGGTAAGGGCTACTTTCCGGAATCTTTCATAATTACGCCGGTCAATAGGTTTAAGCTTCCATTTATTCATATCTTCCTTTAGTTTTTTGCGAGTATGGGCAAAATGGCCTATACAGCTATTTTTCCCAAATTCATGCTTAAAATCATAGCAATGGAAATGATCATCCTTTGACAGAAAGATTCTTAGTTTTTCCAATCTGGTAAAACTTAATCTCTCCACACCTTGCATGGATGTCTCTTTTTCTTCCAGCCAAGCTTCAATTACAAGGTCGTAGAAACCTTGGGAGTATTCTCTTTTGTAGAAATAATGTATTTTCATGCACTTTTATTTTAGATTATTATAGAGAGTTTATTAGACTTGAATGTTTGCTATTGGTCTTCCGGAGGAAGGACTTCCTGTACTCCTCAGGATCAGCGGTGCTGGGAATGAGAATAACCGTTCGACAATCTATCCGAAGAGGAATCTTTCCTTCATCGTTACCGTTTGGTACGATAGGGGTTGGATTCTTTCCCATATCAGCCTTCGGTTTAATCACGGGAGGAGGAAGTTGTTTTTTCAATCCAAGTTCCTTTACTAGCGCATACACCTTTTCCGGGCGTATGCCCAACATCTTGGCCATAAATTGGCCGGTCAGTTTTTTGTAATTGGTACGAATGTACTCCTTTTGTTCTTCTAATGTTGCCATAGTATTGATTTATTTTAAGTTATGTGTATGCCAGTAGTCTACCAGATCAGCGATTGTCCGTGTAGAGTTTTTTTCGTGTATATTCCGGATTCAATGAAAGCCAAGGCTTTCTCCACAGATACTTTTGAAATTTCTTTTGTGTTCATGATTTTACCAGATAAATGTTGTTTGACATATCGTTTCTAAAAGTTTTCTTTCCAGAAGAGAGTAGTTTTCTCTAGTCAACTTTGAGTAGAATGTAGGGTATGAAATACCGCTTCCTTCCAAAAAATTGTTTCTAACCTCTTTTTTCATTTCTTCATCCAAAGACTGGTAATAGTCTTTAAATGTCATTTTTTCAATCTTTTCTGCATTTTCCATACGTAAAACATATTTTAGTGTTATATTTATAATGCAAACGTAAACTAAACTTTGATATTGCACAAAGTTTTGTGTGATATTTGTCACATGATTATATATGTTTAACAATGTTTACAAATAATACTTGAATGTTTATACCAAGTAAAATAGAACAGCTTATTATTGATAACAAATTGACAAAGAAGTCTTTTTGTGAAAAAGTATCCATATCTGTACAAGGATTGGACAATATTTTGAAAGGAGCAGATCTTGGTTCAAGTAAACTTGAACGAATAGCAGATTTTTTCAAACTACCCATTGATTACTTTTTCGATAGAGACATAAATGTAGATAACTCAATCGGTCATCATGTAAATGGAAATGGGAATAAGGTTTCTGGAGATATTACTCTAAGTGAATGTAAAAATGAACTTGAGAAGCTCAGATTACTCATTAAGGAGAAGGAAGAGCGTATAAAAGATAAAGATGAAATGATTGCACTTTTAAAACAACAACTAAATAAATAGTATTATGGAAAACAAAAAGCTTATTCACAGTAATGAGTATCACTTGCTAAGGCAATCAGATATCCAAAAAGAAATGAAACAGGTCGTGGAAAACTTGCACATGGCTGCTGGATCTGTAGGGGGATTTGATCTCTATAAAGTCGTACAGACTTACATGCTTGATCTAGAAAAACGGCATGCAATTAATGAGCTTCTTCATATTCCGGAAGATGCTTCTTTTTATTATGAGAAGTAATTTGTACCGGGACTGTTTTAGGACAAAATAGTATTATAGTGATATTTGTGATATTTTGATAAACAGATAAATAGATGCTAAGCGTTTACACAAAAGGGTCTTGGTACCCCGACTTAGAAAAGGGGAAATGGTTGGTATTCAACTGTTTCCCTTTTTTTGTGTCCTGCCCTTAAATCTAAAGGATAGTCAACGATTGTAATCAAAACAATTGTTCGTATCTTCAAGTAAAAAACATTCTTCTTACTATATACAAATATAATTACTATCTCATCTATTTCCAGATTATCGCCGTGGAATATATAGACCACGTCGTGATTTGTATATTCCACGTCTTGATCTGTACAGACCACGTCGTGGTTTGTAGAATTATACAGTATGCGCATAAGAATTCATAGGCTATCGAGCAAGAATTCATATAGGAGCGGAGCGTTTTTTGCTTATGGAGAAGAGGAGACGCTCTTACGTGTCAAAGTGGGAATAGTGTCAAACAATTAGACAGCGTTGTCAAAATATTGGACAGTTCTAAAAGAATAGCTTTTTGTTATCTGGTTGTTGTTTAGTTGTTTATGTGTTTTGGCACGTTCTTTGCTATTATTTTAAGTAGAAAATAATAGAGCAATGAAACAAATATTACTTACAACAGTTCTTTCTCTCAGTTTCGCTACCGCGACGGTGGCCCAAGAGAAACTTTGGACTTTGGATGAATGTATGCGCTATGCCGTGGAAAACAGCCCATCGGTTAAAAAGCAAGTTTATACATCAGATACGTATAAGGCGGAACGGAATGCCGCTGTAGCTTCTTTTTTCCCGGCGGCATCGGCTAAGGTCGGAGCGCAATATAGTTTTGGCCGTTCGATTGACCCTGCGACCAATACCTATGAGAATACTTCTACGTTTAATAATAACTATGGCCTCGACGCTTCTATTCCTATTTTTACGGGCGGACAGCTGATCAATCAATGGTTGATGGCAAAATCCAATCGCCGTATGGGAGTTAATGACATCCAGAAAGCGAAAGATGATTTAGCGATGAAAGCTATGCAGGCTTATATGGATGTGGTATATTATAAAGGGACGATTCGTATGGCGGCCGAGAAATTGGAGGAGAGTAACCGTACCTTATATAAGACTCGCCGGCAAGAAGAGTTGGGTTTGAAAGGGAAAGCGGATGTAGCTCAATTCGAGGCTCAAGTAGCGGCCGATGATTATACATTGACCCACCAGCAGAATCTTTTCAATACGGCCTTGCTTACCTTGAGGGAATGTATGAATTATCCATCTGATTTAGAACTGGAGGTGGATACTTTATTACCTGATATCAATTATGTCCCGGAAGTAGAGAACGTGGCGGAGATTTTCGCTTATGCGTCCGGGAATAACCCTACCGCCTTGCAAGCCGAGTATCAATTAACGCAAAGTAAATACCAATATCGTATTTATAAAGGAAAGTTGTTGCCGAGTATTTATTTGAATGCCGGAATCTCTACGAGTTATTTCGAGAACTTGAAATCTGATAAGGCCCCGGAAGTTTTCAAGGATCAGTTTAAAAATAACCGTGGTGAATATGTCTCTTTTAGCCTTAGCTTCCCCTTATTCGATGGTTTGAGCAGATTAACGAACGCTCGTCGTTACCGTAACAATATGCGGATCGCACGGGAGACAAGAACAGAGGTCTTTCGCCAGTTGCAGACAGCGGTAGAGCAATCCGTCTTGGATCGTGAGGGATACGCTAAAGAGGCCATACAGATGGATAAGAAGGTGAGATCGGATGAGTTGGCTTATCGTGTTACCCTACGGAAGTACGAGGAAGGCCTGATGAGCACGCTGGATGTACAGACAAGTGCGAATACGCTGTTGGAGTCCAAGGCCAATCTGCTTCAAAAGCGATTGATGTACTTATTGAAAAGCAAGTTGGTAGATTATTATAAGGGCAAGCCTCTTATCAATGAATAAGAATTGAGAACATAGAATTTAGATGATAATAAAAAATATAGAATACGATGGATATACAATTAGAGAAAAAGAAAGGTCTTCAGAAGAAGCATATTCCTTATGTAGCGGGTGGCGTGTTGTTCGTTATCTTGTTGGGATGGATTATCTTTGGTGATCATGCTTCTACGTTGAAAGTGGACGCGAGAGGGATTAGCATCGGTAATGTGACCCGTGAGCAATTCAATGACTTCTTTCGTATGGATGGTCAGGTGCAACCTATCACGGTCGTGCAGCTTAGCCCCGAGGAGGGCGGTATCGTACAGGAGAAAGTCGTGGAAGAGGGCGCCCAAGTGAAGAAAGGCGATATCATTGTTCGTCTGAGTAACTCAAATTTGGATTTGCAGATATTGAACGCTGAGGCCGAGTTGGCGGAGAAGCAGAACTTCCTTCGTAATACGCAGGTTACCATGGAGCAGGATAAGCTGACCAATCAGATGGAGAAACTTCAATACGATATGGACATGAACCGGGCCCGCCGCTCGTTCAACCAACAAGAACAGTTGTATAAAGAGAACTTGATCGCCAAGGAGGATTATCTGAAAGCGAAGGAGGACTTCGAGTTGGCCTCTCAAAAGCACGCCTTGATTACCGAGCGCTTGCGCCAAGACTCTATCTCCCGCACGATCCAGATGGATGAGATGGAGGCCAGCTTGGCGAACATGCGGAAGAATATCCTGTTGATCCGTGAGCGTAAGGAAAACTTGAATGTCCGTTCCCAGATCGACGGTGAGTTGGGACTGTTGGATGTCGTATTGGGGCAAAGTATCAATCCGGGACAAAAGATCGGCCAGATTAACGACCTTTCCGATTATAAGATCGAGGCCATGATCGACGAGCATTACATAGACCGTGTGAAACCGGGCTTAAGCGCCGCTTTCGAGCGTCAAGGCTCGTCTTTCGACTTAACGGTGCGCAAAGTTTATCCCGAGGTTCGTGATGGTAAGTTCCGTACGGATTTCGTTTTCACGGGTGAGCGTCCGGATAATATCCGTAGCGGACAGACCTACTATATCAACTTGGAGCTGGGACAACCTACCGAGAGTATCATTATCCCGAAGGGAACTTTCTTCCAGAGTACGGGTGGAAGTTGGATATTTGTTCTTGATCCGGATGGAAAGAAAGCTTACAGGCGTTCTATCAAGATCGGTCGTCAGAACCCGCAATACTATGAGGTTCTTGAAGGTCTGGAAGCCGGTGAGAAGGTGATTGTGTCCAGTTATGAGAGTTATAAGGATAATGAAGTGCTGGTGCTGGAATAAAATCGATATAATATGAAAAACATACTAATCGCCATTCGTTCCATTTTTAAGAAAGGGCGGCATAACGTGATGAAAATCGTATCGTTGGGAATCGGTTTAGCGGTAGGTTTGGTATTGATCGCTAAAGTCTATTTCGAACAATCGTATGATGATTTTTATCCGGATAGAGACCGGGTCTATCAAGTATGGGCGAAATACCAGCAAAATGGAGGGGAGTTGAAGGATTATCCGCAAACAAGCGGTGGCATCGCTCCAACTATGCAACAACAGATACCCGAGATTGAGACCGTTACCCGATACACGAGTTTTGGAGACTGGACCTTTACGATGACCGACACCAAGATGAAATACTCCGGTCGTTGTATCATAGCGGATAGTTGTTTCTTTGATATTCTTCCTCGTCCTATGCTGATCGGAAATGCGAAAGAGGTTCTTTCCACCCCGATGTACGTGTTGGTATCAAGTCGTATAGCGAAAAATATCGGGGGCGATGTTATCGGGAAAAACTTCACGGTAGACAGTTCGCCGGGACGTACTATGACTATTGGTGGCGTTTTTGAGGAAGTTCCGGAAAATTCTCATTCCCGTTACGATGTGATTGTTTCTATGGCTTCGGCGGGTCGGTTCATGTGGGAGGGTTCGCCTACTAATATGTTGGGAAATGATCGTTACATAAGCTACGTGAAATTGCACAAGGGAGTGAATCCTTTAGCTTTGGAGGAACAGGTGCATACGTTCGTGAATTCTTATTTCCCTCCGGAGGAACAGCAAAAGACAGGGTTTAACATTGGTTTCTCGTTTCATGAGCTGGATGGCTTACACAAGGAGTTGCCGCAAGTCAAGCGAATGACGTGGATACTTTCCTTACTGGCCTTCGCTTTGATCTTTACGGCGGTGATGAACTATATCTTGATCGTGATATCCTCTATCGTAAATCGCTCGAAGGAGGTGGCTGTCCATAAATGTTATGGGGCAAGCGAGAATAATATTCATGGTATGATGTTTGGTGAGGCGTTGGTACATATAGTGCTTTCACTGATCTTGGCCTTATTGTTGATCCTTGCGTTTAGAGGTACGGTAGAGGAGTTGTTGGCGACTTCGTTAGATTCCTTGCTCTTGTCTAATGGTAGCTTGGTCTTGCTAGGGATATGTATCTTGGTGTTTTTCGTATCTGGTTTTATGCCGGGATCATTATACGCCCGGATTCCGGTGGCCTCCGCTTTCCGTAATTACCGGGAGAATAAGCGTATCTGGAAGAAAGCCTTGTTGCTTGTCCAGTTTGTAGCCACGGGCTTTTTGGTGACGATGCTTGTTTTCGTTGCCCGTCAATATACGTTTATGGTGAACGATCGTCCGGGATATGCCTATGAGAACCTTGCCTACTGCGGGTTAGCTGGCGTGGACTCTACCTCTCGTGCCAAGATTCTGGATGAGGTGATGCGGCTTCCGGGGGTCGTTGCGGCTACCACCGTCTATCAATTGCCTTTCGAGCATGCTTCCGGTAATAATATTCTTTTACCGGGTGAGACTCAAGAGCTTTTTAATATCGCCGATCTCTATTGGGTAGGTAACGGATATTTGGACATGATGGAGATTCCCGTGATCCAAGGCCGCTCGTTCACGGAAAATGTGACCAATTCAAGAGAGGTGATGGTAGACCGCCGTTTCGTGGAGAAAATGAAATTGGTAGCGGGTTGGACGGATGATGTGATCGGGAAGGATATCTGCGTCACCGAGCATAGCAAATGGAATGAGGAGCCATTCACGATTTGCGGTGTTTATGAGAATATCCGTCTGGGAGGAATCTCGAACCAAGATATGCGGCCTTCCGTATTATTCTATACGCATAAGCCCATGTATACCTTGCAGGTGAAGTTCCATGAGCTGAACAACGATAGTATGGCTCGTTTACAGCAGAAGATATCCGAGACATTTCCGGATCGTGAACTGAACGCTATCTCTTTCCGTTCCGAGATCATGGATCTATATAAGGACTCCCGCCAATTCCGTGATTCCGTGATGATCGGAGGTTTGGTCACGCTTCTTGTTACGTTGATAGGACTTATTGGCTATACGAATGATGAGGTGAGCCGTCGTCGTAAGGAGATAGCGGTTCGCCGGGTGAATGGGGCTACCTTATGGGATATATTGAGGTTGTTCATAAAGGATATCGGATATATCTGTATCTATGCGGTCATATTAGGCGGTGGTATAGCATACTTTGTCTTGCAAAAGTGGCAAGAGCAATTCACGGAGAAGGTTCCTTTGTCATGGTACATATTCTTGGGTTGCGGCGTATGTGTATTATTGATTATATATTCCGTGGTTTGTCTGGATGCCCGCAAGACGGCTAATGATAATCCGGTGAATTGCTTAAAATCTGAGTGATTGAAAATAGATAATAGAAAATTGATAATTCATGAATAATTTATTGAACTTTAAGTCCTTTTTTAAGTTCCTTGGAAGGAATAAGGCTTATACGCTGATAGACGTGTTTGGTCTGTCTGTATCGTTGATGTTTGTGTTATTGATAGCGGTCTATACGGTACAGGAGATGTCTACAGATAAATTCCATACCAAGGCGGATCGTATCTATCTGGTCGGGAATGAGAATTGGATGGCCACCGGAGCCGCCATTCCTTATAAGATAAAGGAACGCTATCCGGAGGTAGAGAAAGTTTGTCCGGTAGTGGCGGGTAATTCGAGTGATATAGTTGTAGTTTCCGGTGATCGGAAACTGAAGGCAAACGTGATGTTCGCAGACTCTACGTTCTTCGATTTCTTTGATTTCCGGTTGCTACAAGGCACTCGTGAGCAAGCGTTGGCCGCCGGGAACTATGCGGTGGTCTCCTCTTCGTTCGCCCGTAAGATGTTCGGAACGGATGATCCGATGGGACGGCAGTTGGTGGTGGGCGATACCATATCGGCTACTATAAACGGGGTGGTGGAGGATTTACTTCATTCCTCTATTCCCGAAGCGGATGTGATCGTGCGTTGGGAGCAGGTTCGGTATTTGAACTGGTCGTTGGCTCCGGATCAATTGGGGAATGCCGGAAGTACATCGGCTTTTGTCTTGGTGCGTGAGGGTAGTGATTTCCCTTCTCGTGCGGAGGATATGGCCCATTGGTTCAAGGAGTTTTATTGGCCGTATCAATATGGGACGGCAAAAGAGGTACGCATATTGCCGCTTAGTGAGCAGTATTTTGCGAAAGCCGCTTCTTACTCTTCTTTGCGAAAGGGAGATTGGCGTTTCGTGATCGTGCTGATGTCCGTAGGTTTCCTTATCTTGATTTTCGCGGTCATTAATTATATTAACTTGACGGTCGCCCAAGCGGGTTTCAGGGCGAAGGAGATGGCTACCCGGCGCCTTTTGGGTTCTTCACGGGGCGAGTTATTCATGCGCTTGATGCTGGAGTCTACTTTGCTTACGTTTATTTCTTTGGTTATCGGGGTTCTCCTTGCCTTGGCGGTCGTGCCGTTTGTCAATGATTTATTGCAGACGCATGTCTATATGAGCGTATTGGGTAGTCCTGTGTGGCTATTGGCTCTGGTTTCATTAACTGTTGTCGTGGGAGTTTTATCAGGCTTGCTGCCCGCTATCATCATTTCTTCTTCTAAACCGATCGAGGTGGTAAGGGGTACGTTCCGAGCTAAGACGAAAATGGTATTCAGTAAGTTCTTTATCGTATTCCAGAATGTGATCACGATCACGATGATCGCAGCCTCTATCGTGATGGTTAGCCAGATTGTTCATATGATCAACGCTCCTGTGGGATATAATACGAAGAATTTGTTGGCCATGAACTCGGTAGACGGAAGGCAGTTGTCTGCTTTTGTCGGTGAGCTGAAAGGCTTGTCGTGCGTAGATAGGGTCGGGAAGACACGAGGACTGCCTTTTTTCGGTAGTAATAATTGGACTGCTACCTATCAAGGACAAAATATATCTTTCCAGCAATTTATTATGGATAAGGAATGCTATGAGATGCTAGGATTGGAGATTTTGCGTGATAACCATTTAACGACAGAGGGCTGGTTCCTAAACGAGCAAGCGATACGTGAGATGAACCTGCCGGAGGATGCGGCCTCTTTTATGTTGGATAGGCACGAGAAGCCGATAGCGATAGCGGGTATCATTCGGGATTTCTATTGCTTTGGGAATGTGACGACAGAAATGAGGCCCGTTATGTTTCGTTTTTTGAAAGATAATGAAACTCCTTGGATGATCTTGATCGAGACACAAGGTGATCCTTTTGCCGCAAAGGAGGCCATCGGTAAAGTATATGAGAAAGTGACCGGACTTGAGTTTGAGGCTTTCTTCATGGATGAGAGTTTACAAAACTCATTCGACTCGCAAATCCGTTTGGCAAAGATCGTAATCGTATTCTCGATAATAGCCATCCTTATTTCTTTGCTAGGCTTATTGGCGATGTCCACTTATTTTATCCAACAGCGTTTGCAAGAAGTATCCGTACGAAAGGTATTTGGTTCCAGCAACCGGCAGATATTGGTTAAGCTCGTATTCACGTTCTTGAACTATGTGCTGATCGCTTTCGTGATTGCCATACCTATTATTATGTACTTTATGAAAGATTGGCTGTCCGACTATTCGTATCGTATCGGTTTAAGCCCGCTGATATTTATCGCTGCCGGCTTATTCTGCCTCGTGATCTCGTTTGTCTCTGTCTTTTTCCAGAGCTACCGGGCTGCCACATCGAATCCGGTGGATAGCTTTAGGCATAGGCTTTAGTAACTTTTAAAAGGAAATATCATGAACTCAATCGTACGAAATTTCGTTTTTGTGATCAGTCGTTTTAAAATGGCTAGTTTCTTGAATGTAGCAGGATTATCTGTGGCTTTCACGGCTTTCTTGATCTTGTTCATGCAAATTCGTTACGAGTGGGGATACGATCGTTTCCATAAGCATGCCGACCGGTTGTATCGCTTGGAGATCGTTTTCAACAATACAGGGGCGCAAGTCGTATTGAACCGCCCGCTTATCGATCGGTTCTTGGCCTCCTCTCCGCATATCGAGGAGGGAGCGTTGATCAATCAGTGGGGCGACAAGATATATATCACGGTGGATCGGGACGGTGAGCGGATGACTTTCCAAGAGAAGTTCTGCGTATGTTACCCCTCCTATGCTCGTGTTTTTGACTTTGATATGGTGGAAGGTGAGGCGGCGGCATTGGAGGAGAAAGGCCGGGTATTGATACCGGCTAGTATGGCCCATCGTTTCTTTGGCGATCATCCGGCGGTCGGGCAAGTCTTGACCGGAGAGGGGTGGACGTCCGAGGTAGGAGGTGTCTACCGGGACTTTCCCTCCAACTCGATCGTCAGTAATGCGGTCTATCGGCGCATATCGGACAAGGAAGGAGCAGGCGCTTGGATGCAAAACAATTTTGAGTGTTATCTCCGTCTGGATGATCCGGCCTCCGCTCCGGATGTCTTGGCCGGTTTCAAGAAAAATTTCCGTCATGACGGATGGAATTGGAAAACGAGACAATTGCGTTTAACCGCTCTGCCGGATATCTATTTTAAGACGGACACGAGCTACGATTCACAGAAGCAAAAGGGGAGCTATGCCCAGCTTCAGGCGTTATCCGCTATCGCTATCTTGATCGTATTGATAGCGGTCATTAATTTTATGAACTTTAGCAACGCTTTGGTTCCGGTCCGTCTGCGGGGTATCAATACGAGGAAGGTATTAGGGAGTCCGGTATCGGCGCTCCGGATGGCCGTGGCCTCGGAGGCGGTGGGAATGTGCCTGTTGTCTTACCTGATCGCTTTGCTGCTGGTTCGCCTGTTGTCGAAGACCGGGTTTGTGGATTTGGTCAGTGGAGGCATTTCCTTGGAGGGGCAGATGCCCTTGTTGATCGCCTGTGGAGGCTTTGTGTTGCTGATCGGACTTATCGCTGGTTGCTGGCCGGCTTGGTATATCACCTCTTTCTCTCCGGCACTGGTGCTGAAAGGAAATTTCGGCTTATCTCCCAAGGGGCGCTCGTTCCGCAATGTGTTAGTAGGATTTCAGTTCGTGGCCTCTTTTATTTTGGTTATAGCGGCTTTGTTTATCACGTGGCAGAATTACAATATGCTTCATACGCCGCTTGGATTCGATAGCGAGCGGATTGTCACCGTAAAGCTAAACCGTAATCTGAGCAGGCAACCGGAGAGCGTGCGTCAGCGGTTGGGGCAACTCTCCTCTGTCGAGGCCTTGTCGTTTACCTCAAGAGTGGTTGGCGCTGAGGATAATTATTTCGGATGGGGACGTACCTATGTGGATGAGGATATCCAGTTCAAGGTGGTGCAGGCTGACCCGGAGATTGAGCGGGTATTGGCCCTTCCTATTCTGGAGGGTCGGGGATTCCTGCCGGAAGACCAGTTGAGCGATGGCACTTATTTGTTCAATGAGGAAGCGAAACGGACCTATGGGCTGAAAGCGGGAGATCCAATCCGGTTGGACTGGGGAGATTTACATCGTAGGGAGAAGATCGCCGGTTTCGTGCCTGACCTGAAATATAACTCGTTCCGGGATAAGCTGGAGCCGTTCGCCATCTTTGTCGGAAAAGATATTATGGCTGGGACCTTGACGAACCTGATGATCCTTGTTCGCCCGGGGACGGACTACCGTCAACTCTCGCTAGACATAGAGAGCTCCTTGCGGGAACTAGATCCTGATTATCCCCTTGATATCCATTTGTTCAACAATATCCAAGAGAACTTGTACCAGAAAGAGCTGCTACTTGGCAAACAAATCTTGTTCTTCAGCTTGATTGCCGTATTTGTGTCTTTGGTAGGCGTATTTGGTGTTGTCTTGTTTGAGAGCGAATATAAACGGAAAGAGATCGGTATCCGGAAGGTATTTGGCGCTACCGTGATGGACTTGTTGCGGAAGCATAACCTATCGTATCTATGGATCGTCATGATCTGTTTCGTGATCGCCTCGCCGATCGCTTGGTACGGCATTGAGCGCTGGCAAGAGAATTTCGCCTTGAAGGCTCCGCTCCATTGGTGGATTTTCCTCTTGGCTTTCCTTGCCATTACGATCATCACGTTGCTCACGGTTACGATCCAGAACTACCGGGCTGCCAGCACGAATCCCGTGGACAGCATCCGGCAGGGATGTTGATATCGGCCCTTCAGATCCCGAACAAGAACGGTAACGGTTTGCTGTCCTTGAAATCTTTGGCGGTGTTTCCGGCGTAAATCTCGCCGTCTGTGAGCGTTAGTTTCTTGATAGGTGTACCTGCCTTGAAGTCCAAGCTCTTGAAATCTACCCAAAAGATATCCGGGCTTAAAGTAGACTCGAAGTAATATACCTTATTCTTCTGGTCGGCTACCGTACGCCAGCGGGTAGAGGAGATATTCGGTTGATCCGGGGTCGTGATTCCCAGAGGTACCGATACGTTACGCATTACGCTGAATACCCCGGCTACCGCTTCCCGGAAATTACTTGTCTGCGGGATGGCGTGGATATAGAAAGAGGCACGCACGAAACGATCGGAAGCTCGGTTCGTACCCGGCAACATGACTAAGCCGCCTATCTGTTGCCAGTAATCGTTTAAGGTTAGTTGCTTATCGTATGTAGGGGAATTCGTCATGACTTGGCATTCCCGTCCCTCGTGGATAACCAAGTTCCCGTTCAGGTATTCGAAGATAGCGCTATTTCCTGAAGCGTCCGAGATCGAGAGATGCAAGGTCGATTTCGCCCCGTTCGGGAGATCCGGATCGTCGATGCGGAAGACCTCCTTGCTTAACTCGGCAACCGCCTCATCTACCGTGGCGAAATTATCGAGTACATACTGCGTCCAGATGCTAAGCCCCATAACCGGGCGGTTATCGTCCGGTCGGAAATAAGATGACTCGGTGAGGAACAATAGGTTGGCTACAAGTCCCTTCTCGTTCATGCCGTCGCACGTACCGATATCATACCCGGCGGTCACCACGCTTCCGTATTTCGAGGTCCATTGGATGGTATTATCGGATATCGCCCCCCTTCTTTGCACTCCCCGGGGGAAGAGGTAAAGGTTGGATTGCGGGTCCTCTTTCCAATCCATGGTACGTCCGGTTACGACCATATTGTCCGGCCCGAGGTAAACGGCCCTTGTACACGCCTCGCTTCCCGTAGGGTTCATGAACATGAGCAAGCCGGCGAAAAGAGAGGCCAGTGTTAAATTCTTTGATTTCATAAGATCTATATTATTAGGATAATCTATTTATGAAACAAGTGGCTTTAAGGAATGTTTAGGGATGGTTTAGAATGATATACGAGATACGGAGCCGTGTGAATAACCCCCATTTCGTTTTTAGGCTTTCATATCGTTGAGCATGCGGAGGCGTTGGGTATGGGAAGCCAACGATACGATTTGATCTCCTTGGACGATAAATAAGTGCGGTTTCTACCGTGATAAAAACATTTAATAACATCCTTTTTATCGGGCTTATTACCTTAAAGGCGTTATCTTTGCCCATGAATAAATAACAGTTTTGGGAGTACAAACTAAAAACAATTTGATTATGTTCTCAGGTATTGTAGAAGAAGCGGCTCAGGTAGTAGCCCTCCAATCCGATAAAGGAAACCTTCATCTGACGATGAAGTGCTCATTCGTGAATGAGCTGAAAATAGATCAGAGCGTGGCTCACAACGGCGTTTGCCTTACGGTGGTAAGCATGACGGAAGATACGTATACGGTTACCGCTATCAAGGAGACCTTGGAACGTTCGAACCTCGGGAACCTGAAAGTGGGCGATAAGGTGAACTTGGAGCGTAGCATGTTGATGAACGGCCGTCTGGACGGGCATATCGTACAGGGGCACGTGGACCAGACCGCCGTTTGTGCGGAGGTGAAGGAGGCGGACGGCAGCTGGTACTATACGTTCGAGTACGCTTTTGATAAGGAGATGGCCCGGCAGGGGTATATGACCGTGGAGAAAGGCTCCGTTTGCGTGAACGGCGTCAGCCTGACGGTATGCAACTCCCAGCAAAACAGTTTCCAAGTCGCTATCATCCCTTATACGCACGATAACACGAACTTTTGCCAGATCGAGAAAGGTACGGTAGTGAACCTAGAGTTCGATATTGTCGGGAAGTATATTAGCAAGATGATGCAGTTTAAATAAGGTTCGAAGAATTTCCTATCCATAAAAGGCTTTAGCGGTATCTGATGATCCCGGCTAGAGCCTTTTCTATCTACAGACAATCTTAATTCCGTGCGTGTACGATTAAAAACGTTTTAAGTAAATTTTCACTAACCAAAACTATCCTTGGTATGTTTATTGTTATATAATTATATGAGAAAAATAGACTAAACATATCAGATTATGGCCTATATCGATTATTACAAAATTTTGGGGGTGAACAAGGACGCTTCTCAGGATGATATCAAGAAAGCCTATAAGAAGTTGGCTCGGCAATATCACCCTGACTTGAATCCGAACGATCCCGACGCTCATCGTAAGTTTCAGGAGATCAATGAGGCGAACGAGGTGCTTAGCGATCCGGAAAAGCGTAAGAAATACGACCAGTACGGGGAGAATTGGAAACATGCGGATGAGTTCGAGGCTCAACGGAAGCAGTACGGCCAGCAAGGTGGCGGCTTTGGCGGCGGCTTCTCGAACGGTGGAGGTACGTATTGGTCTTCCTCCGGCGATGATGGAGAGTTCTCGGATTTCTTTGAGTCTATGTTTGGTTCCCGCCGGGGTGGCGGTGGCCGTTCTAATCATGGGTTCCGTGGACAGGATTACACGGCCGAATTGCACTTATCCTTGATGGATGCGGCCAAGACACATAAGCAGGTGATCACCGTGAACGGCAAGAACCTGCGTATCACGGTTCCCGCCGGCGTAGCCAACGGGCAAACCATTAAGCTGAAAGGCCAAGGTGGGCCGGGCATGAATGGAGGCCCTGCCGGTGATTTGTACATCACGTTCATTATCCCGGACGACAGCCGTTTCAAACGGGTGGGAGACGATCTGTACCTGACCGTCCCCTTGAACCTCTATACGGCGGTCTTGGGTGGCGAGCAGATTATCGATACCTTGGATAGCAAGGTGAAACTGAAAGTAAAAACGGGCACGCAAAACAATACGAAAGTCCGGTTGAAAGGTAAGGGATTCCCTGTTTACAAGAAGGAGGGGCAGTTTGGTGACTTGATCGTCACGTACTCGATCGAGGTGCCGACCAACTTGACAGAGAAACAGAAGGAATTGTTCCGGGAAATACAAAGTCTAAATTAAAAACAGGTGTATTATGCAAACAGATTTAGTTATTGTCAGTGAATACTGCCAGAAATGCCATATAGACCCTTCGTTCATCATTTTGCTGGAAGAGGGAGGTTTGATAGACATTAATATCACGGATGGAGAGAGGTATCTCTTCTCTTCCCAGCTCCGTGATCTGGAACAATACACACGTATGTATTACGACTTGTCTATTAACATCGAGGGAATCGAGGCCATTCATCATATGCTGAACCGGATGCGGAATTTGCAGGCGGAGATACAATCGTTGAGAAACCGTCTGCATTTATATGAACCATTCGGTTTTGATACGATCGAGAATTTCTAGTGTCAAATTGCTGCTAAACAAGGCTTCACTGCCCGATAGCGAAGGGCGTACGCAAACAAATTGAAAATATTTCTTGAAAATGTTTGGAAGTTTGGAATGTAATATATACCTTTGCACTCGCAATCAGGAAATGATAGCGACTATATCGCGGAGTGGAGCAGTGGTAGCTCGTTGGGCTCATAACCCAAAGGTCGTAAGTTCGAGTCTTGCCTCCGCAACAAAAGAAAGCCCTCGAGTCATTGACTTGAGGGCTTTTTCTATATTCAATCAAGCGATCGGGCGATGCGACCCCGACGGAAACGAATAATAAGCTATGCTTATTTCTTCCGTAAAGGCCCTTTGTTCTTCCAGAATCCCAATTTATAATAGATATAGGTGATTGTAAGCCCGATGCAAAGGCTGGCGCCGATGGCCCACCAGATACCGCTCCGTCCCCAGATAGAGCTAAACCAATAGGCGAGGGGAATGCGTATCAGCCAAAGACAAGTGATGCTTACTGCCATCGGGAACAGGGTATCGCCAGCTCCCCGTAATGCCCCGTTGAAGACGTTCAAGCCGCCGTGTACGATAAAGAATCCTCCCATGATCAATAAATATTCCTTGCCAATCCGGATCACCTCCGGGTCCTTGGTGAAAGCCAGCATCATCTTGTCCCCGAAGAAATAGATGGCCGTGAAGGTTGCTAGACCCAGCAATAGGTTGACAAGCATGGCGAATCGTACCCCGTCACGTACCCGGTCCAAGTGCCCAGCTCCGATGTTTTGCCCGCAGAAAGCAGCTAGCGCCCCAGAGAGGGTCAATACCGCTTGGATGATGATCGTGTCGATCTTTCCCGCTGCCCCGTAAGCGGTGAGCGTATCCGTGCCGAAACTGTTCACGATCCCCAGCAAGGCAATCAATCCGAGCGAGATGGCACATTGCTGTACGCTGGAGGGAAGCCCGATGCGGAGCCCTTCCTTGAACAGTCCCATATCGAACAATAAATCCTGTTTCTTGATAGAGAGCAGGGGATGGGTGTTGTTCACGTAGCCTAGGGCCACGCACATGCCGATCCCTTGGGCGATCACCGTAGCCCGTGCCGCCCCTTCGATCCCCCATTTGAAAACGACAATGAAGAGTAAATCCAAGGCGATATTCAAGATCGTGGTAAGCAGGATAAACAGCATGGGGCGCACGGACTCCCCGACACCCCGCAATATGGAGATAATGCTATTGAAAGTGACGAACAAGAACGTACCCCCTACATAAATCCTGAAATAAGCGACCGCCTGCGGGATCACGTCCTCCGGCGTGTTCGTCAGCCTGAACATCGGCTCGGCAAAAATAATCCCCGCTATGGACAGCAATACCCCTGCGACCAACATGAAGATAAAGAAAGATGAGAAGGCTTTTTGCACCTTATCGAACTCCTTCGCCCCGAAAAACTGCGAGATCACCACCGACGTTCCGCTTCCGATACCGATCACCAGCGAGATAATAAAGTAATAGATGAAGAAGGAAGCCGATACCGCCGCCAACGACTCTTTCCCTAGAAACTGCCCGACAATGACGCTGTCGGTCACGTTATAAAGTTGTTGCAGCAGATTGCCGATCAGCAAAGGGAAAGCGAAACGCAGGATCACCTTCCATACCGCCCCACTCGTCAAATCCCTATTTCCTGTATTAATTTTCAATTCTCAATTCTCAATTTTCAATTCCCTATAGGTCTTTCAGCAGGATATTGTCGTTTGCCTTTATCATATCCTCACGTGTCTTCAGCAGGGCTTTCCATTCCTTGCTGAAAAGCTTGCTCGTGTCAATCTTGAAGTTCTCGGAACCATACTCGTCCATGCGGGTCAGCAGGTAGCTGACCGTGATCTTATTGACATCGATCGCCGGCTGGTAGTATGCCACACGGTCGTCATTCCCGTAATTCACCTCGATGATGATGTTCAACTCCGTGAGCAGGTATAGGATCTGTGTCGTTATGCGGATAGGGATGCGGTAAGCGTCGGATAGCTCGTCGGCCGTATAGGGTTTCTCGCCTTTCACGAACCGTTTGATGATCAGCGAGGCGATCAGCAGGGTCAGGAAATCCTTGTACCGGCGGCTGATACTTTTGCTGTCCCTCTCAAAGCTGAATTTCTTCACGTTCTGGGAGGCGTACGACAGCTCTGCGCCAAACAAGCAAATCAACCAAGAAAGCTGCAACCAGAGCAACAACAAAGGCAGTGCGGCGAAACTACCGTAAATAGCGTTGTACTTGCTCACCCAAATCTGCCCGCTGATATAAATAAATTGGAACAACTGGAAGGCGCAACCAGCGATAAAGCCTGCCACCAACCCGTTCACGAACCTCACTTTCGTATTCGGCAGGGAGACGTACAGCCCCGTGAAAGCCAATGTCGTGATAATATAGGGCGCTATATGCAAGAACAACTCCATGAGCGGCGTAAAAAATAAGTATTGCCCCAAGAACGAGTTCTGCAAGGTAGACATGAAGATGGACAAACCGCTGGATGCCGTCATCAGCACCGGCAGCACGAGGAATAAGGCCAGATAATCGGATATCTTCCGGTACCACGGCCGGGATTTCTGGATCTGCCAGATATCGTTGAACGTATCCTCTACGGACGAGATCAAGTTGATCACCGTATAAAACAACAAAATCAAACCGACCCCGATGATCACTCCCCCCTGCGCCTGCGCCAGATAGCTCTCCACGAACTCGAACGCCTTGTTCAGCTCCATCTCGTGCCCGGGGAAATAATCGAACAACTCCTGCCGTACCGTCCCTTGGAAACCGAAGCCCTTAGCTATACCTAATAATACGGCCAGCAAAGGTACGATAGATAACAAGGTACTGTAGGTAAGCGCCGACGCCTTGGTTTGCAGGTTCTCGCTCTGGAAACCCCGCACGGCGAGTATGACCGTCTTGATGATATTGATATAAATCTCCTTCAGCCCACTAACTTCATTCTCGGTAATCCGCCAAATGTCGTAGGTTACGAAACGGATGGTTCGTGCTAATAATGCGCTGATCCGTTCTCCAATAGGTTTCTTTTCTTCCCGTGGCTTGTTTTTGGGCATATCGGCACATGATTTAATTGGCAAATAAAAAAAGCAGTCTGCCTATAAGCCGGGTCCTGTACCTCTTTGGAAAGAGGCGCCTGCCATTTATCTTGTCTTACCGTCGCCGGTAAGCTTTAGCGGTCTACCCCCCGGCATCGGACGAGCCATCCTACATGCGCCGGTATACATGACCTTACAACCCATAAGACGTACGGCATCCCGTATCGCTACGGGACCCGGTGAGCTCTTACCTCACCTTTTCACCCTTACCGGACGAGTCCGGCGGTTATTCTCTGTTACGTTACTCTACCCTCACGGACAGCTTCCCGTTAAGAAGTATGGTGCTCTGTGTTGCCCGGACTTTCCTCACACCCGAAGGTGAGCGACAGACCGGCAGACTGCGATAGGACAAAGATAGGTATTTTAGTTGACAGTTGGCGGTCGGCGGTTGACAATTATTTTGGAGACGCATAGGAGAGATAGGATAACATTTTCTTTTTCAGCCGTAAACATATTCTGTCTCCTAAGTGTTTTTTATACGAACAAGGATTGTAGATTGCCAGTAACCGACTGTCATTTATCGATTGCCGACTGTCAGTTATCGCGTGTCAACTGTCAATTCGTCTGCTGTTTAATTGTTAAAAAGGTACTTTGCAATACACAGTACTGTTAAGTGCGGTTAAGCCCCTGTGATGCCTCGTTAAAAGTGATAAAAAATACGATGGAAATGGAATATCCGCACAATTTTTGAGTTTTCTTTGCCGTAAAGAAACTGTTAAATTTAAGTGTTTAATTAAATAAGAAAAGTATGAAAAATATCTGGAAGAATGTGCTTGGTGTTGCTCTGATAGCAGCCATTAGTTCTGGTGCCGCGATCGGAACGAGTACTTACCTGATGAATAAGAATCAACGTCCGGTGGAGTTGGCCTCCGGAGTTGAGAATACCTTCAAGCAACCGTATCGATTGACGAATTATGGAACCGTGGCCGCCGAGAATATCGATTTCACTACGGCCGCCGAGAGCGCTATCCACGGGGTTGTCCATATCAAGGCCACGGCTAACGCGCAAGCCTCTAACGGGGACGGCGGTCAGCAGTATATGGACCCGTTCGAGTATTTCTTCGGCTTCGGTGGCCGTGGAGGGTTCCAACGTCCGCAACAGCAACCTCGTGTGGGCGCCGGCTCGGGTGTCATTATCTCTACGGATGGTTATATCATCACGAACAACCACGTGATCGACGGAGCCGATGAGCTGGAGGTTACCTTGAACGATAACCGGAAATTCCCGGCAAAGATTATAGGGGCTGATCCGACAACAGATATCGCCTTGATCAAGATCGAGGCAACCGACTTACCTACGATCCCCTTTGGTGATTCTGAGAAGTTGAAAGTAGGTGAGTGGGTGTTGGCGGTAGGTAACCCGTTTAACTTGACCTCTACCGTTACGGCAGGTATCGTGAGTGCTAAGAGCCGTGGTAACATCGGCGCCGGTGGCAAGGATCGTAGCAAGATCGAGTCGTTTATACAGACAGACGCCGCCGTGAACCCGGGTAACAGTGGTGGGGCGCTAGTGAACACGAAAGGCGAGTTAGTCGGTATCAATACCGCTATCTACTCCGAGACCGGTAACTTCGCCGGATACTCTTTCGCCGTGCCTATCAGCATCGCCGGTAAGGTGGCTAACGACTTGAAGCAATTCGGAACCGTGCAGCGTGCTGTATTAGGCGTATTGATACAAGACCCGCAATACGTGCCCGACGCTGAGAAAGAGAAAGTGAAAGTATTCGAGGGCGCTTACGTAGGTGGTTTCGCCGAGCGCAGCTCCGCTAAGGAAGCCGGAATCGAGAAGGGTGACGTGATTGTAGCTGTGAACGGCGTGAAGATCAAATCGTCTAGCGCTTTGCAAGAGCAGATCAGCAAATACCGTCCGGGCGACAAGGTAGAGTTGACGATCAACCGCAACGGTAGCACGAAGAAATTCACGGTAGAACTCCGTAATGCGCAAGGTAGCACCAAGGTCGTGAAGGGTGGTGACAGCGCAGAGGTTATGGGCGCAGCGTTCAAGGCTTTGAACGACGAGCAGAAACGTAAGTTAGGTGTAAGTTATGGTATCGAGGTCACCGGTCTGACCAGCGGCAAACTGAAAGACGCCGGTATAAAGAAAGGCTTCATTATCATGATTGTAAACAACCAGAAGATCTCTGCTCCGGAAGACTTGGAAAAGATTGTGGAAAGCATACTTCAAGGACGTACGGAAGATCAAGGCCTCTTCATTAAAGGCTTCTACCCGAACGGACGTACGAAGTACTATGCGATAGATCTTGCCGAATAAGATAAACAAGGACTGTAGTCTTATAGGTGTGAAAAGATTGTTAAAGGTTTTTAATTGGCTGGATGTGGGGTGCATCCAGCCAATTCTTTCAACAAAAATGGTTATCTTTGCACCCCGTATTCTCAATTAAACAAATTGAATGAGACAATTAAAGATCACAAAGTCCATTACCAACCGCGAAAGCGCTTCGCTGGATAAATATCTTCAAGAGATTGGTCGAGAAGATCTTATCACGGTAGAAGAGGAAGTGGAATTGGCACAGGCTATCAAAAGAGGAGACCGTAGGGCGTTAGAGAAATTGACCCGTGCGAATCTCCGTTTCGTCGTTTCTGTGGCTAAGCAATATCAGAACCAAGGTTTGAGTTTGCCCGACCTTATTAATGAGGGTAACTTAGGCTTGATCAAGGCTGCCGAGAAATTCGATGAGACGAGAGGTTTCAAGTTTATTTCCTATGCTGTATGGTGGATTCGCCAATCTATTCTGCAAGCTTTGGCAGAGCAGTCAAGAATCGTGCGTCTTCCGTTGAACCAAGTAGGCTCGCTGAACAAGATCAGCAAGGCCTTCTCCAAGTTCGAGCAGGAAAACGAGCGCAGACCGTCTCCAGAGGAACTTGCTGATGAGTTGGATATCCCGGTGGATAAGATTTCCGATACCTTGAAGGTGTCCGGACGTCATATTTCCGTGGATGCCCCGTTCGTGGAAGGCGAAGACAACAGCCTTTTGGATGTGCTTGTGAACGATGACGCTCCTATCGCGGACCGGTCGTTAATGAACGAGTCATTGGCTAAGGAAATTGATAGAGCGCTTGCTACACTGACCGAAAGAGAATGTGAGATAATCAAGATGTTTTTCGGTATTGGCTGTCAGGAAATGACATTGGAAGAGATTGGCGACAAATTTGGCCTCACTAGAGAGCGTGTCCGCCAGATCAAGGAAAAAGCAATCAGAAGATTAAGACAAGGAACTCGTAGCAAGCTTCTAAAATCGTATTTAGGCTAATTTAAGGAATTATTGAGTTGGCGAAGGCTCCGGTCCGAAAAGGATTGGGAGCCTTTATTTTTTTTCTTAACTTTGCCACTGGAATATAATACCATAAAAACTATATAAATGACTACAAGACGTAATTTCCTGAAAACAGGATCTATTTCCTTGGCCGGCCTGTTGGTTGGCGAGAAGGTATACTCCGCCGTGAGTACGCCCGACAATAAAAAGAGTTTTAGCACGATCGCCTCTAAGGTGACCGGCGATTACGCCAGCAAGCGCCCGGCTCCCGAGGCCCGTAAGTTTACCTCCAAGGCGGTAGAGGAGCAACTGAAGGCTTCCAAGGCCCGTATCAAGGACCCGAAGCTGGCTTGGATGTTCGAGAACTGCTACCCGAATACCTTGGACACGACCTGTGAGTTCAAGATGGTAGACGGCAAGCCGGATACGTTCGTGATCACCGGAGATATTCACGCCATGTGGTTGCGTGACTCCTCGGCGCAGGTTTACCCCTTCGTCACCTTGGCGAAGAAGGATAAGGACTTGCGGCAAATGCTGGTCGGAGCTATCAATCGCCAGACCGCCTGCATCCTGATCGATCCCTACGCTAACGGCTTCAACGAAGGCCCTACCGGGAGCGAGTGGGAGAGCGACCGCACGGAGATGAAGAAAGAGCTTCACGAGCGTAAATGGGAGATCGACTCGCTTTGCTACCCGATCCGCTTGGCGTATCATTATTGGAAAGAGATTGGCGATACCTCCGTATTCGACAACAAATGGGAGAAGGCAATGGAGGCCGTTTACCGTACCTTCCGTGAGCAACAGCGCAAGGATAGCCTCGGGCCGTACCGTTTTTCCCGTGTGACGGACCGCCAAGGCGATACCCTCTTGAACGATGGTTGGGGTAGCCCGGTGAACCCGGTGGGCCTAATCGTCTCTTCTTTCCGTCCTTCCGACGACGCTACGCTGTTCGGCTTCTTGGTACCATCGAACTTGTTCGCTATCACCTCGCTTCGCCATGTCGCGGAGATTCTTCGTGCCGTAAGAAACAACACGGATTTGGCCGGCCGTTGCGAGGCGTTGGCCAACGAGGTAGAGGAGGCCGTGAAGAAATACGCCATCGTAGAGCATCCGGAATTCGGTAAGGTATACGCCTTCGAGGTGGATGGCTACGGCAGCCGTGTTTTCATGGACGACGCTAACGTACCGAGCTTGCTGGCTTTGCCGTTCTTGGGTTGCGTGGACGTGAACGACCCGGTTTACCAGAATACCCGTCGCTTGGTGCTGAGCCCTTCCAACCCTTACTTCTTCAAGGGAAAGGCCGGCGAGGGCATCGGCGGTCCGCATATCGGTTTCAACTATATCTGGCCGATGAGCTTGATCATGCGTGCTACGACTTCCAACGACGAGAAGGAGATCCGGTATTGCATAGAGACGCTTCGTGATACGGACGGAGGCACGGGCTTCATGCACGAGTCTTTCCATAAGGACAATCCTTCCGATTACACCCGCTCGTGGTTCGCTTGGACGAATACTCTGTTTGGCGAGTTGATCGTGAAGCTGCAATCCGAAGGCAAGCTGAAAGACCTCCTCGGCTAATATCACCAAGGTTAATATCACCAATTGTAGAGACGGGACATGCCCCGTCTCTACAAGTCTGTAGCTGAGTGTATTTAGGCAAAATCAATCAAAACAACATAAATCTAAGCGGAATACATGAAAACAAATAAACTATTCATTCTGACAGGTCTGGCGGCGATAGCCTCCACCTCCTGTAGCCAAAAAGAGAATACGTCCGGGCAGCCCGCCAAGCCCATGAATATCCTTTACATCATGACGGACGATCACTCCTTCCAAACCATCAGCGCCTACGACAAGCGATACATCCAAACCCCCAACATCGACCGCATCGCAAATGAGGGCGTACGTTTCACCAATAGCTTCGTAGCCAACTCCATCAGTGGCCCCAGCCGTGCCTGCATGCTGACCGGCAAGCACAGCCACAAGAACGGCTTCATCGATAACGCCCATACCTTCGACGGCTCGCAGCAGACCTTCCCGAAGCTATTGCGTAAAGCTGGCTACCAAACCGCCATGATCGGCAAATGGCACCTCACCTCCGATCCCACCGGTTTCGATTACTGGAACATCCTCGTAGGCCAAGGCGATTACTATAACCCCATCTTCATCGATAACGGCGAGAAGCGTCAGATCGAAGGGTACGCCACGAACATCACGACCGATCTGGCTCTTGATTGGCTGGACAATAAACGAGACAAGAGCAAGCCTTTCTGCCTCCTGCTGCACCATAAGGCCCCGCACCGTACTTGGATGCCCGATACCTGCGACCTGCGTCTTTACGATGATGTGACCTTCCCGCTGCCCGAGAACTTCTACGACGATTACGCCGGCCGCATCGCCGCCTCGGAGCAGGAGATGAGCATCATCAAGGATATGGATATCGTATACGACTTGAAAATGGCCGATAAGGAGAACGAGATCCATTCCTCCAACGCCGATCTGGAGAAGTACGGCCGTGAGCTTTATAACCGCATGAATCCGGACCAGAAAGCCGCTTGGGACGCCTATTACGATCCGATCATCCAAGACTTCAAGGCGAAGAAACGCACGGGTAAGGAGCTGGCTGAGTGGAAATACCAGCGTTATATGCACGATTACCTTCGGGTGATCCATTCCGTGGATCGGAACATCGGTATCGTGCTCGATTATCTGGAGAAGAACGATTTGCTGGATAACACGTTGATCGTCTACACCTCCGACCAAGGATTCTACATGGGCGAGCATGGCTGGTTCGACAAGCGCTTCATGTATGAGGAATCCTTCCGCACCCCGTTGCTGATGCGTCTGCCTGGTGGCAAGAAGGGTGATATCCCGCAGCTCGTGCAGAATATTGATTACGCCCCCACTTTTTTGGAACTGGCCGGAGCCCCCATCCCAGCCGACATCCAAGGCGAGTCCTTGCTTCCCTTGCTGAAAGGCGAGCGGCCGGAGAACTGGCGTAACTCCCTTTACTATCATTACTACGAGTATCCCGCCGAGCATTCCGTGAAGCGTCATTACGGCGTACGTGACGATCGTTATAAATTGATCCATTTCTACAACGACATCGACGTATGGGAGCTTTACGACCTCCAAGAAGATCCCCACGAGATGAATAACCTTTACGGTAAGCCCAGTTACGAGGCAGTGATGAAACGCATGCGAGACGAGCTTTATAAGCTGCAAAAACAATATGATGACCCTGTGGGAATACGCTTCAATGTGTCGGACTGATGAGAGCGGACATTCGTGTTCTGTTATCAGATTTTTTAATTAGTTGTGGATTAAGGTGCATAAAGGACTTGGAACTTGGGGGATGAGAAGTTGAGTCTTTGCGCTTGATGACTTAGCTCTTTGCGTTCTTTGATTTAAGTCATTGGCTTGAAGGAATTAAGTCTATCGTATGGCTCTTCTTTGCTTATGCGTGTATCGAATTAAAAAATGACTATAGGCAGGTTTCAAGTTTCAAGGTTTCATGAAACCTTTTTCTTCACACACACGATGCGTACATTATATAGGTTTCAAATAAATCCCTTTATGTTTGTTATGCGGGATGGATAGCCTCGAAGAACTTGCGTAGCCACGACATGATGTTTTTACCCGAGGCGGACGGAGCGATCATGAGGAACTGTATTATATGTACTTGTGCGTGTGTGAGGAAAAGGGGTTCGTGAAACCTTGAAACTTGAAACCTATTTCCATGCCCATCCAGATATTGTCAACATCAGTACAGATAAATATATGTGCCTTTATCGTGTGCGTACATTAAAAGTAAGGATTGTTGAGCCATGAGAAAAAACTTGAAAAATAATGCCGAAAATGTTTGGAGGTTATGTTTTATAGCGTTACTTTTGCACCCGCATTCGAGAGAGAACGCCGGTACAAAATGATGAAACAAACTTTTAGAAAAAAAGTTCCGAAATAATTTGGAAGTTTAAAATAAAAGTCCTTATCTTTGCAGCCACGTTCGCAAAACGAAAGCGACAAAAGAGTTCTTTGAGAGATTTACATAATTCAACAAGTAGTACAAGTATTAGGAAAATTAATTTTCCGGATTGATACCGTCAAAGAAGTATGACTTTGGACTACAATAACGGATTCCGGAGCGAGGATAATAAAACAATTT
>NZ_QTLP01000006.1:253793-254938 GCF_003635405.1 Parabacteroides sp. AF39-10AC
AAGAAGTATGACTTTGGACTACAATAACGGATTCCGGAGCGAGGATAATAAAACAATTTAAACAACGAAGAGTTTGATCCTGGCTCAGGATGAACGCTAGCGACAGGCTTAACACATGCAAGTCGAGGGGCAGCGGGGGTAGCAATACCGGGTGGCGACCGGCGCACGGGTGAGTAACGCGTATGCAACTTACCTATCAGAGGGGGATAACCCGGCGAAAGTCGGACTAATACCGCATGAAGCAGGGGCCCCGCATGGGGATATTTGCTAAAGATTCATCGCTGATAGATAGGCATGCGTTCCATTAGGCAGTTGGCGGGGTAACGGCCCACCAAACCGACGATGGATAGGGGTTCTGAGAGGAAGGTCCCCCACATTGGTACTGAGACACGGACCAAACTCCTACGGGAGGCAGCAGTGAGGAATATTGGTCAATGGGCGTAAGCCTGAACCAGCCAAGTCGCGTGAGGGATGAAGGTTCTATGGATCGTAAACCTCTTTTATAAGGGAATAAAGTGCGGGACGTGTCCCGTTTTGTATGTACCTTATGAATAAGGATCGGCTAACTCCGTGCCAGCAGCCGCGGTAATACGGAGGATCCGAGCGTTATCCGGATTTATTGGGTTTAAAGGGTGCGTAGGCGGCCTTTTAAGTCAGCGGTGAAAGTCTGTGGCTCAACCATAGAATTGCCGTTGAAACTGGGGGGCTTGAGTATGTTTGAGGCAGGCGGAATGCGTGGTGTAGCGGTGAAATGCTTAGATATCACGCAGAACCCCGATTGCGAAGGCAGCCTGCCAAGCCATGACTGACGCTGATGCACGAAAGCGTGGGGATCAAACAGGATTAGATACCCTGGTAGTCCACGCAGTAAACGATGATCACTAGCTGTTTGCGATACAGTGTAAGCGGCACAGCGAAAGCGTTAAGTGATCCACCTGGGGAGTACGCCGGCAACGGTGAAACTCAAAGGAATTGACGGGGGCCCGCACAAGCGGAGGAACATGTGGTTTAATTCGATGATACGCGAGGAACCTTACCCGGGTTTGAACGCATTCGGACCGAGGTGGAAACACCTTTTCTAGCAATAGCCGTTTGCGAGGTGCTGCATGGTTGTCGTCAGCTCGTGCCGTGAGGTGTCGGCTTAA
>NZ_QTLP01000006.1:254948-255689 GCF_003635405.1 Parabacteroides sp. AF39-10AC
TCGACCGCTCTGGAAACAGAGCCTCTAGCAATAGCGATTTGCGAGGTGCTGCATGGTTGTCGTCAGCTCGTGCCGTGAGGTGTCGGCTTAAGTGCCATAACGAGCGCAACCCTTGCCACTAGTTACTAACAGGTGATGCTGAGGACTCTGGTGGGACTGCCAGCGTAAGCTGCGAGGAAGGCGGGGATGACGTCAAATCAGCACGGCCCTTACATCCGGGGCGACACACGTGTTACAATGGCGTGGACAAAGGGAGGCCACCTGGCGACAGGGAGCGAATCCCCAAACCACGTCTCAGTTCGGATCGGAGTCTGCAACCCGACTCCGTGAAGCTGGATTCGCTAGTAATCGCGCATCAGCCATGGCGCGGTGAATACGTTCCCGGGCCTTGTACACACCGCCCGTCAAGCCATGGGAGCCGGGGGTACCTGAAGTCCGTAACCGCGAGGATCGGCCTAGGGTAAAACTGGTGACTGGGGCTAAGTCGTAACAAGGTAGCCGTACCGGAAGGTGCGGCTGGAACACCTCCTTTCTGGAGCGAAGGATTCCGTCGCTGGCCAAGTGTCGGCGATGTCCGGTCATACGAGGTATCGATCGCCTTGTGCTGCTGTTGAGATTATGTTTATATATAGATCTTACGTACCGGGAGGCCGGTCTAAAGAGAGAAAGATGACGCTGGGACGTAAGTCTTGGCAAAGTTGACAGTCCTATAGCTCAGTTGGTTAGAGCGCTACACTGATA
>NZ_QTLP01000006.1:255699-256327 GCF_003635405.1 Parabacteroides sp. AF39-10AC
AAGGCCGGTCGGAGAGAGAAAGATGACGCTGGGACGTAAGTCTTGGCAAGGTTGACAGTCCTATAGCTCAGTTGGTTAGAGCGCTACACTGATAATGTAGAGGTCGGCAGTTCAACTCTGCCTGGGACTACTCCGAATGAGGGGGATTAGCTCAGCTGGCTAGAGCATCTGCCTTGCACGCAGAGGGTCAACGGTTCGAATCCGTTATTCTCCACACATCCCGCGAGGGAAAGAGGATCTTTGACATATTGGACATCAAAAAGAAGAAACAAGTAGAGCGAGCTTAAGATATATCAACCCGTACGTCAAGTGCGAGGTGAGAGAAAGTAAGCAAGGGCAGACGGTGGATGCCTTGGCTCTCGGAGGCGACGAAGGACGTGATAAGCTGCGAAAAGCTCGGGGGAGGCGCAAATAGCCCTTGATCCCGGGATATCCGAATGGGGCAACCCGGCAGGCTGAAGGCCTGCCATCCCGTAAGGGAGGCGAACGTGGGGAACTGAAACATCTAAGTACCCATAGGAGGAGAAAATAAACAATGATTCCGTAAGTAGTGGCGAGCGAACACGGAAGAGCCCAAACCCATGTCGTCTAGGCGACACGGGGGTTGTAGGACCACGACGTGGCAAGA
>NZ_QTLP01000060.1:0-3454 GCF_003635405.1 Parabacteroides sp. AF39-10AC
ATTGATTTTTGGAACATGAATAAAAGTTTATCTTTTTCGTTCATGCGGATATTATCAGAATAACCGTCTTTTGTTATTTGATACCCACATGGCTTAACCATAAAAATGCCTAAGCCCTTAGTGTACGAACTTACTTCTGAGGCATAGTCTTTACTTGTATTTAATGGAACTTTCCCTTTAATATGACACCACTCATTATTACAACTGATGTCTTCAATCTCAGACATCAGTTTTTGCAAATCTGTAATAGCTTTGGAACTCGCTACTTGGGGTATCTGCAACTCAAAACAGAGCATCGGTTCGAGAATGTCCACACCTGACTGTTGCAAAGCCAGCCTGAAGACATAAGGGGTCAGCTGTCTGAAATCAGCAGGTGTACTTACCGGGCTATAATACTCGGCTTGAGTAAAAGTTACTTTCAGATCTGTCACTTCCCATCCATGTAAACCAGATTGGCAAGACATACGAATCCCTTCAAAAACGGCATTTTGAAAAGAATGGTTCAGATAACCATAGGAGATGTCACTTTCGATTTGCAACCCTGCCCCTAACGGTAAGGGTTCAAGAGTCAGCCCTATTGTGGCCCAGTAAGGGTTGGGTGGTACTTCGATCTGAATAATCTTATTGACCTTTTTTATAGGTCGTTCTTTGTAGATAGTCTTGATCTCATCAAAATGGACCTTTACGGAAAATCGTTCTTCCAGCAATGTCTGTATGATTTCCTTTTGGGTCAAACCATATAACGAGATTTCCAATTCATCACTATATGAGTTTATGGAAAAGGACAAAGACGGGTCTTCAATCCACAATGTATTCAGAGCGGATATCACCTTGCTTCTCTCTTCGGGCTTATTTGGCCGGACGGAGGATTTGAGAGCGGGATGCTGATGAGATAATCCTTGAATCAAACAAGGTTTAGCACCTAAATAATCTCCGATTCGAAAATCTTCTATATCTTCTACAATCGCGATATCATTGGCACCCACTTCATCAACATTTATCTCTCTGCCCTGATAAATAGTCTTTAGATTTTTAATCTTGATGAATTTTTCCGAATCGTTGATTCTTACAATGTCTCGAAGTCTCAGACTTCCGTCAATTATTTTTAGAAAACTTCTTTTATGTCCTTTGGGGTCATGCTCTATCTTATAGAGATAAGCTGAAAGTCTGTTTGAGACTGATTCTGGAGGAAGTATAAAAGAAGAGATGGCGTCCAACAACTCATTGATACCGATATTGAACATTGCTGATCCATGTAGTACCGGATAGACTTTGGCTTTTGCCACAAGATCGATTATCGTATTCCAATAATCAGCCGGTGAAATTTCGCTATCCGCCAAATATCGTTCTAATATATTGTCGTCATGGTTGCATACAAATTCTTTGTATTCTTCCTTTATATATGTTTGGGAGCAAATCGGATAAACCAATCCATCGACAACAGTTTGCATAAACAGGACATCTTGAGACAGATTTGTTTTTATATCCAGATACAAACGCTCTAAATTCACACCGTCACGGTCAATTTTATTGATAAATATAATTGTCGGGATTTGCAGTTTTTGTAAAGTATTGAACAGCAACTTTGTTTGCGCTTGTATGCCTTCCTTTGCGGATAAGATGAGGACTGCTCCATCAAGCATTTTGAATGTCCGCTCCACTTCCGCAATAAAATCCATGTGTCCCGGAGTGTCAATGATATTGCATTTCACTCCATTCCAGATAATAGATGTCGTAGAAGCCCGAACAGTAATTCCTCTACGTTTCTCTATATCCATAGAGTCTGTTATGGTGTCACCATTATCCACACGGCCGCACTTTTCCGTTGCTCCACTGGCAAACAGCAGATTCTCGGTTACGGAAGTTTTTCCTGCATCAATGTGAGCAAGAATTCCTAAATTTATAATATTCATTTGGATTAAGCAATAATATACTACAATAGATGCATTGTCGAAACGCACCTTTTAATACCTCCTCGTAGCATGTGAGAACTACAGGATTACTAACTCGTATTAATATGTATATTATTACTGCCGCACAACGATTGCAAAATTACACAAAAAAAATATATCTAACAAAAGTGGGAGGATTTTTTAACTTTTTTTACCATAGACATTTTATTAGGGAAGCGTAGGTTCAACTGGTAAGTACAAATAAGTAGAAATGTTTGAACAACAACGTTTTAGGAAGTTGAAAAAAATCAAGTTTCTCTCTCGGTATAACGTTTATTTTGGCCAATATCTTCTTTAGTTTGGCATTTGAGTATTTCCCATTCGTGTTCTATTTAGCTCCTTATTATGAGTATGTAGCAAGTTGCTTATCAAATTCAGCCTCTTTGAGGGTCAAATATGGTTTTGCAAATGGTGACTGACAAGACATAAACAAGGTCAGCAGGATTTTTTACATAAATGGACATGAATGTATATAACCTAAAATAAGAATAAATTTTAATAAGGGCTGCCCAAAAAGAAAAAAAATGCAGTTGCCATCCTACAGATACTTGCAGAAAGGATAAAATTTACTTTTAGACCTTTTGGGATAGCCCTTATTAATACTTCAGATAAAATTCCTAAGGTTATATTTTCAATCCTTTGGACCGGGTTTCCTCCTTGGCATACAGCCCCGGATGCCCAGTTATGGTGTGATTGGCGATAATACTTTCCGATGGATTGCGTATTTGCGGTGATGTATCTTCGGGATATTGCCTGATACCGTTTCGCACACCTTTCGCTTCCGGTTTGACCTGTTGCCCTTCATGCTCCTTTTCGGTGATTTCGGGTGTAGGCGGCGCAAGTTCCAGCTGTATCTTGCGGTCAAGGGCGGCAAGTTCGGACTTCAACTGTTTCAGTTCTTCCTCCTTCTTCCACACCTTGCCTGCTATCTCCTGCAACTGCGGTATCTCACGTTCCAAGACCTCATTCTTCGCTTTATACTGGTCGATGATGGAGGGGATTCTCTCAATCGCGTTGAGGAAGTTGCGGGCGGCGGCCAACGGGTCAGCCAGCGCCAGATGCCCGTTGTTGTAGGTGTACTTGTAGTTCCCCTCGACCACGAAGCGGTTGTCGGTAAACTCCAATCCCTCTTTGAGTATCCTTTCGCTGACCACCTTTATCGGGAAACCGTAAAACTCTCCAACCTGCGTGTACAACCCTCCGGTCGTGGCATTCTTGGCTATCTCCTGCAAACGCTTTCCGATGACTTTCTCATCGGCGGAATCCACTCCGTCCACCTTTATTATATTAAGGTGATTGCCCTCCTTGTCGGTCTGCACCACAGAGAGGAAGCGGTTCCAGTCCTCCGTCATGGCATCTATGAAAGCTGTGTTGTTGCCCAGCTCGCGGGTCTTCGATTCCAGCTTGAACTCCGAATCACGCTTGCCCTTGTTGAACGACTTGCGTTCCCCTTCGAGCGAGGCGATACGTTTTTCCAGTTTCGCCTTGTCCAGCAGGTCGGT
>NZ_QTLP01000060.1:3464-6886 GCF_003635405.1 Parabacteroides sp. AF39-10AC
TTTCTCATCGGCGGAATCCACTCCGTCCACCTTTATTATATTAAGGTGATTGCCCTCCTTGTCGGTCTGCACCACAGAGAGGAAGCGGTTCCAGTCCTCCGTCATGGCATCTATGAAAGCTGTGTTGTTGCCCAGCTCGCGGGTCTTCGATTCCAGCTTGAACTCCGAATCACGCTTGCCCTTGTTGAACGACTTGCGTTCCCCTTCGAGCGAGGCGATACGTTTTTCCAGTTTCGCCTTGTCCAGCAGGTCGGTGTTGCCGGATAGCAACGCCATATATTCCGAGAAGTTCATGCCCGATTTCTCGTCCATTGCCCCCTCGTCGATGGTACGTGCGCCCATCGCTCCACTTTTGAGCTGCGATATGAAAGTCTGCTTGCAGTGCAGGAGGTTGAACTTGTAACTGTCCAGTGATTTTTCCACCGCGTAGATTATTACGTCCACGTTGTTCCCGGCGAAATGCTTGGCTATCTCGTTGCCTGCTCTAACTCCCCGTCCGTCACGCTGTTGCAGGTCGGACGGTCGATCGGGTAGGTCAAGGGCATTGCTGCCCTCTTCCCCCCTAAGAACCGTACATGAGAGTTTCCCCTCATACGGCTCAAGCTTTTCTAAGCCTCTGTTTGTATGCAGAGACCGGCTCAAACTACTTCTTGTTTCCATTTGATTTGCGGGATAATTTAAAACATTCATCATGAACCAACAGATTGCATTTCTTTCCGTTTTGAA
Organism: Parabacteroides sp. AF39-10AC; assembly: GCF_003635405.1. Lineage (NCBI taxonomy): Bacteria > Pseudomonadati > Bacteroidota > Bacteroidia > Bacteroidales > Tannerellaceae > Parabacteroides > Parabacteroides sp. AF39-10AC. The sequence continues at coordinate 4,191 of NZ_QTLP01000060.1, forward strand.
CGGTTGGCATGACATTCCATGCCTTGTGCGTATCAATAGGCTCACCGCATATAGGACATTTGCGTCCTTGCTTTTCCCATAGGTACAGCAGTGACTTGCGTCCTTTTAGCGTAACAAGCATTTTCGACTTCTTTCTTTTATAGAAGTACAGACGACAGTCTGCATCAAACGGGTTCATGTCTCCTTTAATCTGCGTGTATTGCAGGAATGGAAACGATGAAGTCAGAGACAATAATGTCAATTGGTCTTCCTTTCCGTTTGGTTTCTTGAATTTTGAAGCGAAAGTCCATTTGTTCCCTCGAATGTCATGCCAATATCGGTCTTTTATCCACCGTTTCCCTTTCTTGGAATGACGGCGTTTTGCCCATTGCCATAGTGAGAGGAATATCTGATGGTCGATTCTGTGAAATGAATCACGTGTCGCCCCATGCTGATAATAACCTCCCCATCCTCGGATTTTAGAGTTCAACATTCTGATTAACGACTCCTGTCTGCAACCCTTGTTCTCCTTAATTACCTTACGGATATTCTCCATAAAGCGTTTCTCGGATTTCTTTGTCGGCTTGGTCAATATGTCCTTGCCGTATTTGCGGATATTAAAGCCAAGAAAATCAAAACCGTCATGCACGTTGGTTATCACCGTCTTTTCCTCTGATAAGGTCAGACCTCTTTCAGACATAAATTCAGCAACCAATGGCTTGATTTCATTTTCAAGAGTTTCCTTGTTCTCGCAAGTGATGATAAAATCATCCGCATAACGTACAAGGTTCACCATTGGTGAATACAACTTACCATTAACATGATGGCGCTTATATCTATCTGCAAGAGCTTTCTGCAATCCGTCCAAAGTCATATTGGCAAGTGTCGGAGAAATTATACCACCTTGCGGTGTTCCTTCCTCGGTCGGGAACATTTGCTTGTTGAAAACATAGCCACATTTCAACCATTTTCGGAGTATTGCCTTATCCATTGGGATATTGGCAAGTAACCACTCATGGCTGATATGGTCAAAACACCCTTTTATGTCACCCTCCAAAATCCATTCGGGAGAATATCCCTTTCGGAGAATGTTATGACATTGCTGTATTGCATCCATACAGCAGCGTTCCTTGCGGAAACCGTATGAACGAGTATCAGCTGTAGTTTCTGATACAGGCTCCAATGCCATAAGATAGAGTGCTTGCATGGCTCTGTCTTTCATTGTCGGTATTCCCAACGGTCGCAGTTTGCCGTTGCTCTTCTTGATATGAACTCTTCTCAGCGGCATTGGCTGGTAGCCTCTGCGTTTGAGTTGGGTTATTGCTTGCATTTTAGCTTTAGGGGTATCCCATATTTCTTTGTCAACCCCAGGAGTACAACCACCCCCGTTAGAAGTAACCCTCTTTACGGCTAAGGCTTTTGCGTAAAAAGAGTGGGTAAGCGTCCATTGCAAGGCTTTCACCTTGTTATGTCTGCCTTCCTTCTGAGCCTTTACAATACGAGCTTGAAGCTTCTTAACAGCTTGCTCCGCCTTAGTCCAGTCTATTCTGTCCCAATTTGATTGCAGGTTGTCAGTCGGCGCACACGATTGGTCGAGGAGATTTTCTTTGATTTTATCGTTCATTTGCATTCCTACTTTAAAAAGTTCTAAAAGTTTATTGTAAAGAATTACCATTTGGCTAATGTTGGGTATTTGCCTCCCAAACATTACCACAGAAGTCTGCCCACTTTCGTGGTAGGTTGATGTTGTCCCTTGTCAACTCGTGATAAGTGGCTCAAACCCTATCCGTCCCATTACAGAACGGCATTCGCTTTCTCTGTTATCTTATACCTGCACATCATTCAGCATCCATTACTTTCAGCTTACCTGTCTTTTGTCTGACAGGAGATGTACAGGCTTACCATGTTCCACATAGATAACTAACGGATAGGTTAGGTTCTGTCTCATCCTCCGACGGTCTTTACATCCGTGTAATCCTACCATGGAGAGGATTATCTGACCGCATCCCATTTTGGGTAGAGTGTATCAGTATCTTGCACTCTTTTACGACATTACGAAGTTTACTAACAGTTCGCTTACGCTAACCATACTATCCAGCCTCGCCACTCTACGGTATGATACTAACCATACTTGACTTCCCCTCACGGTTCTGTCTTGTCTTGTGAAAGTGTACTTTGTCCCGACCGCTTAATACAACATTAAGGTGCATCGGTCGGTAGGCTACCGCTGACGGAACAGCGGGTTAAAACTGATACTTAAAGTATCATTCCAACAATTATCTATGCGACTTCATGTCGCACCCACGGCGTATCAAGATGATGAATTGCCACACACCGTTTCTGTGCGTTCACACCCGTTCCGAGCATGGAGGTGGAGCCGAACAGCACACGCACCGTCCCGGCGTTCATGGCGTCTATCACCGCCTTCCGCGCCTTGTCGGTCTTGCACTCCTGAATGAAGCGCACCTCGCTTGGCGGTATGCCGTAGTCCTCCGTCAGTTTGCGCTTGATTTCCGAATAGACGTTCCACCCATCGCCCGGCTGGTAAGTCCCCAAGTCAGAGAAAACGAACTGCGTGCCTTTCTGCGCGTCGTATTTTTGATAATACTCCGCGATTATTTTGGCACAGTGGCTCGCCTTGTTGTCGGGGTGGTCTTCGTAATGCGGGTCTATCATGCGCATGTCGAGTGCCATTTTCCGGGCATAGTCCGTGGCGA
>NZ_QTLP01000061.1:0-3843 GCF_003635405.1 Parabacteroides sp. AF39-10AC
ACGACAACTTCACGGTGGAGGAACTGGGAGCCATCGCCTTTGGCTACACCAAGTTATTGGAGGAATCCAACGATGTGCTGACGGAACTGAAGAATGTGGTGAATATCACCACGCTCTCCATGACGGACAAGGAGCGCATGGACGTGGTGGAACGCTGCTACTCCAAAATGAAGCGTTACCGCAACCTCGTGAGCTACTACACCAACAAGAACATTAGCGTGAGTTACCTGCGTGCGAAGAAGAAAAACGACCTTGACCGCATCATGGGGCTGTACGGGAACATGAACGAAAGATATTGGTAGCCTATGAATTTCGACAACCTTCACCAAATTCTGCGCTCGCTCTACGAACAGATGATGCCGCTATGCGGGGACATGGCGGGCGTGGCGAAAGGCATCGCCGGGCTGGGCGCACTCTTTTATGTGGCCTACCGGGTATGGCAGTCGCTGGCGAGAGCCGAACCGATAGACGTGTTCCCTATGCTCCGCCCGTTCGCTATCGGTCTGTGCATCATGTTCTTTCCGACGGTGGTACTGGGTACGATAAACAGCATCATGTCGCCCGTCGTGCAGGGTACGGCAAAGATGCTGGAGGCGGAAACGCTGGACATGAACCGATACCGTGAGCAGAAGGACAAACTGGAGTACGAAGCGATGATGCGCAATCCCGAAACCGCCTACCTCGTGTCAAATGAGGAGTTTGACAAACAACTGGAAGAACTGGGCTGGTCGCCCGGCGACATGGTGACGATGGCGGGGATGTACATCGAGCGCGGGATGTACAACATGAAGAAGGGCATCCGCGACTTCTTCCGCGAGATACTGGAACTGATGTTCCAAGCCGCCGCCCTCGTGATAGACACCATCCGCACGTTCTTCCTCGTGGTGCTGGCGATACTCGGTCCGATAGCCTTCGCCATATCGGTGTGGGACGGCTTCCAAAGCACGCTTACACAGTGGATATGCCGCTACATACAGGTCTATCTGTGGCTGCCCGTGTCGGATATGTTCAGCACCATACTGGCGAAGATACAGGTGCTGATGCTGCAAAGCGACATCGAACGGATGCAGGCTGACCCGAACTTCTCGCTGGATTCGAGCGACGGGGTGTACATCGTCTTCATGATAATCGGCATCATCGGCTACTTCACCATCCCCACGGTGGCAGGCTGGATTATCCAAGCCGGAGGCATGGGAAGCTACGGCCGCAACGTGAACCAGACGGCGGGACGAGCCGGAAGCATGGCGGGCAGCGTGGCGGGCGCAGCCGCAGGAAACGTGGTCGGACGTGTCGGGAAGCTGCTGAAATAATCAACTGACAATTAAAAACGAATAAACAACAATGGAATTTAAGTCACTTAAAAACATCGAATCATCGTTCAGGCAGATACGCCTGTTCGGTATCGTCTTCCTCTCGTTGTGTGCCGTGATAACGGTATGGAGCGTGTGGAGTTCCTACCGCTTCGCGGAGCGGCAACGGGAAAAGATTTACGTGCTGGACAACGGCAAGTCGCTGATGCTGGCTCTCTCGCAGGACTTGTCGCAGAACCGTCCGGCGGAGGCAAGGGAACACGTGCGCCGCTTCCACGAGCTATTCTTCACGCTCTCTCCCGAAAAGAGCGCGATAGAGCATAACGTGAAACGCGCCCTGCTATTAGCGGACAAAAGCGTGTACAACTACTATTCGGACTTTGCCGAGAAGGGGTACTACAACCGTATCATCTCCGGGAACATCAACCAAGTACTGAAGGTGGACAGCGTGGTGTGCGACTTCAACGGCTATCCCTACCGTGCCGTGACCTATGCCACGCAGAAAATCATCCGGCAAAGCAACGTCACCGAACGCAGCCTCGTGACCACGTGCCGCCTCTTGAACTCGTCCCGTTCGGACGACAATCCCAACGGTTTCACCATCGAGGGATTCACCATCATCGAGAACAAGGATTTACAAACCATCAAAAGGTAACGGACATGAAGAAAATCAGGAAATCATTTTGGCGTGCGTACTGGAAACTCCACGACAAAAAGAAAATGCTGGTGGCAAGGCTCAAAGGCTATCTGGACGGTTTACCCCCGAAGACACGCAGGCGCATCGTGCTGGCGATGCTCGCCGCCTTCGCGGTGCTTGCCATCTACACCTTCGGCAAAGCCGTCTATGACATCGGCAGGAATGGCGGCAACCGGATAGTAACAGACCATGCCGGACAGGTGGGACTGTCCGTAAAGCCGTAAAACAATCACAACGTAATACCTTATTTATATGGAACAGACGAAGAATGAACCTAAAAACGAAAACAAGGCGGCTCCCGACAATGGGAAACCGAAGAAGGAGCGCAAGCCGCTGACCGAAGCCCAAAGGCTGAAACGTCAGAAAATGATAGTGCTGCCCGCTATGGTGCTGGTATTCATCGGGGCTATGTGGCTGATATTCGCCCCGTCTTCCGACAAGGAACAGCAACCGGGAACGAGTGGTTACAACATCGAAATGCCCGACGCTGACAAGGCGAACCGCCAGATCATCGGCGACAAGGCGAAAGCATACGAGCAGGGGGCGATGGAGGAACGGCAGGAGAACCGCAGCCGCACCATGCAGGAACTGGGCGATATGTTCGACCGAGAGGTGGCGGAAACGGACGGTGGCAGGGACTTCGACCTTGCCAATCCCGGAGGAACGGAAGAGAACGTGAAATCCGCCCCGAAGACCATCCAGTCTTCCGCAGCTGCCTACCGCGACCTCAATACCACGCTCGGCAACTTCTATGAGCAGCCGAAGAACGACAACGCGGATATGGACGAACTGTTGGAGCGCATCGCTTCGCTGGAATCGGAACTGGAAAGCGAGAAAGGCAAGGCGTCCGCTGTGGATGATCAAGTGGCACTTATGGAGAAGTCCTACGAGCTGGCGGCGAAGTACATGGGCGGTCAGAACGGTACACAGCCACCTGTCGGACAGGCGGCAGAACCTTACCATGTGCAGAAAGCCGGAAAGAACACGGCTGCACCTGTCAGGCAGGTAACGCATCAGGTGGTGTCCTCGCTCTCACAGCCGATGAGCATCGCCGAATTTGCCGCCTCCTTCTCGCAGGAGCGCAACCGCAGTTTCAATACGGCGGTGGGTGTCACGACCGTGTCGGACAAGAACACCCTGTCGGCGTGCGTCTATGGGGCGCAGAGTGTGACGGATGGGCAGGCTGTCAAACTCCGGCTGCTGGAGCCGATGGCGGTAGCGGACAAAATCATCCCCCGTAATGCGGTGGTGATCGGCACGGCAAAGATTCAGGGCGAACGGCTTGATATTGAAATCACGTCGCTGGAGTACGCGGGTACGATTATCCCGGTAGAGCTGGTGGTGTATGACACGGACGGGCAGCCCGGTATCTTCATTCCCAACTCTATGGAGATGAACGCCGTCAGGGAGGTTGCCGCCAACATGGGCGGCTCGCTGGGCAGCAGCATCAATATCTCCACCAACGCAGGGGCGCAGCTCGCCTCCGATTTGGGTAAAGGGCTGATACAAGGAACCAGCCAGTATATCGCTAAGAAGATGCGTACCGTCAAGGTGCATCTGAAAGCCGGGTACAAGGTCTTGCTCTATCAGGACAGGAATTGAAAAAAGAAAAAGTAACAACAACCAAATTTTTATTTACCACTAAAATCCAAAGTAGAATGAAAAAAGTAATCATCATGTTTGCCCTCGCTATGGGCATCGTAACTGCCAACGCGCAGGAGAACGTAACCGTTGTAACGGACAACGGAAGTGAACAACCGACCTTGACAAAGGAGGTCTATCCGCAGAAGGAGGCGGACGGCGATCTGTATCACGGGCTGACAAAGAAGCTGACCT
>NZ_QTLP01000061.1:3853-6650 GCF_003635405.1 Parabacteroides sp. AF39-10AC
TCTGTATCACGGGCTGACAAAGAAGCTGACCTTCGACCGCATGGTTCCCCCGCACGGCTTGGAAGTGACTTATGACAAGACCGTCCACGTCATTTTCCCCTCGGAGGTGCGCTACGTGGATTTAGGCTCGCCCGACCTGATTGCGGGCAAAGCCGACGGAGCGGAGAACGTCATCCGCGTGAAGGCTACCGTGAGGGACTTCCCGAACGAAACCAATATGTCCGTGATAACGGAGGACGGGAGTTTCTATGCCTTCAACGTGAAGTACGCCACCGAACCGCTGCTGCTCAACGTGGAGATGTGCGACTTCATCCATGACGGCGAGAAGGTGAACCGTCCGAACAACGCGCAGGAAATCTATCTGAAGGAACTGGGCAGCGAAAGCCCGATGCTGGTGCGCCTTATCATGAAGTCCATCCACAAGCAGAACAAGCGCGAGGTGAAGCACATCGGCTGCAAGCGATTCGGCATCCAGTACCTGCTGAAAGGCATCTACACGCATAATGGTTTGCTCTATTTCCACACGGAGATAAAGAACCAGAGCAACGTGCCTTTCGACGTGGACTACATCACATGGAAAATCGTGGACAAGAAGGTGGCGAAGCGTACCGCCGTGCAGGAGCAGATTATCCTGCCGCTCCGTGCGCAGAATTACGCCACGCTCGTGCCGGGCAAGAAGAGCGAGCGCACGGTGTTCACGATGGCGAAGTTCACCATTCCCGACGACAAGTGCCTCATGGTGGAACTCAACGAGAAGAACGGAGGTCGCCACCAGTCTTTCGTGATTGAGAACGAGGACTTGGTACGTGCCAATACCATTAACGAACTTCAAGTGCGTTGACCATGAGAAAGTACATCGCAATAATCATCGCGTCGCTTGCCCTGTGTACGGGGCAGGCGCACGCCCAGCGATGCCTGCCGAAGATGCAGGGCATCGAGGTCAGGGCGAACATGGCGGACGGCTTCAATCCCGGCGGCAAGGACAGCGGGTACAGCTTTGGGGCGGCTCTTTCCACCTACACGAAAAAGGGGAACAAATGGGTGTTCGGCGGCGAGTATCTGTTGAAGAACAACCCTTACAAGGACGGAAAGATACCCGTGGCGCAGTTCACGGCGGAGGGCGGCTACTACTTCAAGATACTCTCCGATGCCCGTAAAATCGTGTTTGTTTATGCGGGGGCTTCGGCTCTTGCCGGATATGAATCGGTGAACTGGGGCGAAAAGGTGCTGCATGACGGCTCCACGCTCCATGACCGGGACGCCTTTATCTACGGCGGTGCACTGACGCTCGATGTGGAATTTTACGTGGCAGACCGTATTGCTCTGCTTGCCAACCTCCGGGAGCGTTGCCTGTGGGGTGGCGACACGAGGAAGTTCCACACGCAGTGGGGCGTGGGTATCAAGTTCATCATTAACTGACGCGCCGCATGGAACGGAGGGAAATTGACGCCATGAGGCAAATATCCCTTGCAGACTTCCTCGCACGGCGGGGACATGAGCCTGTCCGAAGAAGCGGCAACGAGTTGTGGTATCGTGCGCCATACCGCAATGAGCGCACGCCCTCTTTCCGTGTGAACGTGGCGAAACAGCTCTGGTACGACTTCGGGCTTGGCAAGGGCGGCGACATCTTCACGCTTGCCGGGGAATTTCTCGGAAGCGGCGACTTCATGGAACAAGTGAAGTTTATAGCGGGAACCGCCAATATGCCTATGCCTGTCCCCGAAGTGAGTAAACCTACTTTTCTGCCTAAACCGTCAGAACCTGCCTTTGAGGGAGTGGAAGCCGTCCCGCTGCTTCGTTCTCCACTGACGGATTATCTTGCGGAACGGGGCATCCCTTACGTTGTCGCATCACGCTATTGCTGCCGACTGAATTACGGTGTGCGTGGCAAACGGTATTTCGCCGTCGGCTTCCCGAACGTGGCTGGCGGATATGAAATCCGCAGCCGTTTCTTCAAAGGATGCGTACCGCCGAAGGATGTGTCGCTGGTCAAGGCAGAAGGTTCTCCGTCTGACGTGTGCAGCGTCTTTGAGGGCTTCATGGACTTCCTTTCCGCTGTCACGCTCGGATTGGAAACGGGTGATTGCCTTGTGCTGAACTCCATTTCCAACGTGGAAAAGGCTATGAGGTATCTGGACGGTTACGGACGCATAGACTGTTACCTCGACCGTGACGAAGCCGGACGGCGTACGTTGGAAATGCTGAAAGAACACTATGGGGAACGTGTCTGCGACCGTTCCGCCCTCTATGACGGTTGCAAGGACTTGAACGAGTATCTGCAACTGACAACGAAAAAAAGAAATGAACAATAACTTAAAAATCAAAAGACAATGAACATACTGAACAACAAGAACAAGAGAACATCAATCTTCAAGGCGTTGGCACTCTGCCTGTTCGCCGCAGTGTCATTCACATTCGTATCGTGCGACGACGATATGGACATCCAGCAATCCTATCCCTTCACGGTGGAAACCATGCCCGTGCCGAACAAGGTCACAAAGGGGCAGACGGTGGAAATCCGCTGTGAGCTGAAGAAAACGGGCGATTTCGCCAATACCCTCTATACCATCCGGTATTTCCAGTTCGAGGGTGAGGGCACACTGAAAATGGACAACGGCATCACTTTCCTGCCCAATGACCGCTACCTGCTCGAAAACGAGAAGTTCCGGCTGTACTACACGGCGCAAGGTGACGAGGCGCACAACTTCATCGTGGTAGTAGAGGACAATTTCGGCAACTCCTATGAGTTGGAATTTGACTTCAACAACCGAAACGTGAAGGATGACGGGGTTATCAC
>NZ_QTLP01000062.1:0-6344 GCF_003635405.1 Parabacteroides sp. AF39-10AC
CAGCCGTTTAAGATTTTTAGCCACAATTATTTTGAAATTGTGGCTAAAATCATATCTTTGTAAATCAGAGATTTAATAATATAAGTAGCAATTAAAATCGCAATTGTATGGATAAGGAAACAACCACCTCGGTAACCATTGACCGGAAAACGTTTGCCCGGCTTGACAGGCTGGCAAAGTCCAATAATGTATCAAAGAAAGACTTCCTTTCCTGTGCGCTGGAGTACTTCGAGAAGTACGGCATCAATCCGGTTGAGCATGAAAGCCCGGCAAAGGAAATGCAGAAACTTATCAAACGCTGTGATCAGGTGATAGCGTTCATCAGGAAGCAGGAGCAGGATTTCTTGCGTCCGGCTTGTGAAGCCATGGGCAGTACAAGCATGAGAGTGACCATGAGCATGGACTCGATACTTACGGAAAAAAAGTTCAGCCAATACCAAAAAGACAATGACCTATTCATGCGTGACCTTGCAAGCCTTGCCGGGATAAGGGAGCAGGCTTTGGACCGGGCGGAAAAGGCAGTCGGTCAGTCGAGGGATATGCTTCTGAAGAACCAACAAGCCATTTATGCAAGGCTGGACGCTGTGACGCAAAGGCAGGAGAAGATCTTCTCCTATATCGCAAGCTATATCGATGCGAAAGGAAAAGCCGGGCTTTTCGATGATATAAAAGCCTTGTACAAGGACGAGAAGAACAAAAGGGAAAAGATATGAACGTGAAGATACAGGGAGGCGGTAACGGCACATATGCCAATACAGGCAGTTGCGTTGCGGTGACGAACTATCTCCAGCATGAGGATTTGGAGAGGATGAAGAAAGGGGAGGAGGTGCAGCCATTCTTCAACCAGTTCCGGGACTACGTGAGCGCAAGGGAGGTCACATTCAAGATAGACAACAACAAGGCTAAGTTAAGCCGGACTGACGCAAAGTTCTATGTTATCACTGTCAGCCCTTCAGAGAAGGAGCTGCGCTGCATGGGCGGAACTCCGCAGGAGCGTGCGGAAGCCTTACGGCGGTACATACGACAGGATGTGATGAGAAACTATGCGGAGGGCTTCGGAAAAGGCTTGAGAAGCGATGATGTGGAATATTACGCAAAGATCCACTTCAACCGGGACGGTGACAGTGACAGTGATATGCACGCACATATCATCGTCAGCCGGAAAGACCGGAGCAACACCAGGAAGTTAAGCCCTAAAACGAACCACACCGGAAAGAAGAACTGCGGCAACGTGAAGGGAAGTTTTGACCGGACGGATTTTTTCCGGAAGTGTGAAAGCTCTTTTGATCGGCGAATGGGGTTTGACCGGGAGCCGGAGGAAAGTATCGACTACCTTAACGCCGTCAAGAACGGCAACCCGGCAGAAATTGCCCGACAGGTGGAGCGTGCGCAGCGCATCAGAAAGGAGAAATGGGACAATCTCAAAACGGAGCTTCAAACCCGGCAGGAGCCGGAGATGTCAAAAATCCGACAGGTGGAGAAAACACCCGACATCGAGCAGCCCACTCCCAAGAAGCAGCAGGAGGAAGATTTGGAACTCCGGCAGAAGCCCAAAAAGAGCAGAGGTTTTGGCATGGGCAGTTGGTAATTTTTCTATTTTCCGGCACAAAGGTAGCTACGCACGCCGCATTTGTCAAGGGACGTTTCACTCTCCGGGTAAAAAATACCGCACGAGCGAAGCGAGCACAGGAGATTTTTTACCCTTCGCCCTTGACAAATACTCTGTGCTTCGCTGGCAGGTGTTTAGGAAAAAAGAAAAAAATGTTGCTCTTTGGTGGGGTGTCCGTTTTGTCATTCTGTTACCGTTGTATTAAGTATTCGCTCTGTACTTCTTGATTTAGTATAATAGCAAAAATATGGGTTTATGAAAATGGAAGGACTGGCAAAATATTAATATTCAATATATTTCGCTATCTTTGCAGCCTCAAAATTGGATTAAGTATTTATTTAAAAGATTAAGGCAATGGTAAAAGCATGAAATACTAAAGATATAACATAAACATATAATTAATAGCGTTTACTATTATTCGGTATACTCTGAAAATTTGGCGATTAGATGATGTATAGACACGAATAAGTTCTGTGAACGCCTGCGCTATGCGTGGGTGGAACTTATCGTCTATACGGGTTACGCCAAATACCTCAGAGTGTTGATAAGGAAGCCCACGCTTCTTTTTTTTACGCTTTGGGGTATTTGTTTGTTGTGCCCGTATCGAATTATAGTTCGCACAACAAAAGCGTAGATGAAAAAATATTTTTTTACGAGAGAATCTTTATTGGCGATAGGGATTTTCATGTTTTCTTTTACCCATATATGGGCGCAAAATGGAGTGAAGGATAGTTTGTATAAGGAATTACCGAAACCTGTTTTAGATGAAGTGTATCAATTGAAATTTAAAGAGGTGTTAGTTCCTGTCATGGGGATAGGTACAGCAGCTTTGTTTGTCTGTGATGGCTGGTTTACAGAACAGAGGGAGAATGTGCAGGATCTCCTTTCTGCCAAAGGAAGAAATAAAATCAAGTTTGATGATTATATGCAATATTCGCCAATGGTCGCAGTTTATGGGTTAAACCTTGCAGGTGTGAAAGGGAAGCATAGCTTTAAAGGCAGGACAATAATTTTGGCAATGTCTTATGCAACTATGGGAATGATTGTCAATACGATGAAATATTCGTTTAAAGAGAAAAGACCGGATAGTAATACTCGAAATTCTTTTCCATCCGGTCATACTGCTACGGCATTTATGGGAGCTGAATTTCTTTACCGGGAATATAGGGATGTGTCGCCATGGATTGGTTATGCAGGGTATGCGATAGCAGCAATTACGGGATACTTGAGAATATACAATGACAGGCATTACCTCAATGATGTGGTAGCAGGGGCTTGTATTGGTGTTTTGAGCACGAAACTGGCTTATTGGTTGTATCCTAAGATATTTAAGAAATCCGAATGTTACAAAGAGCATGTGGCGATAGTGACCTTGCCTTATTATTCCGCAAAAGAAGTTGGTTTGAACATGTGTATTTGTTTTTAGGGATAGACAAAGTAATGTTTATTAGTTTTATACATCTAATTCAGTGTTTACATGTATTTTTCCGAAAGTCTTTTGCTCGTCACGCACCCGGCACAGTTCCCGGTGCGCCTTTTCCTTGTATTCCAGCAAAGCGGAGTTTTCGGAGCGCAGCCGGGCAATCTCCCTTTCTTGTTCTTCGCTTTTGGCTTCTGCCTTTGCTTTTTCTTCGGCAGCATGGGCGATCAGTTCCGGCGCAGGGAGTTGCTTGGCGGTCTGTTCCCGGACTGCCTGTAATAGCTGGCGAACCGCTTCCGTTCCCTCGTTGTGTCGTTCCATGATCTTTGCGGATTGTTCCAGCCGCCCGGCAACCTTTTCTAATGGGGAGAGGTCAAAAGCTTCACCCCGGAGGTCGAACCCGGTTCTTTGGAAATAATCAACGGATAACTCGACAAATTCTTTGCGAGTTATACCCGTACCGTTTAAATACTCGTCTAATTTTTGGGCGTACTCTTGGCTTATCGCTATGGTGGTAAGCGGTGTTTTCCTCTTTTGCTTGCTTTCCTGTCCTTTTTCCATTGCTGTAAAATGCTATATTCTGTTGCAAAGGTAGTTATAAGTATTGTTATAGCAATTTATCACAAACATTATTGCAATTTATTGCGGTTATAGCAAAATAAATCATCTTGCTATTAGCTGGAAGTCATGGTAAACGCCCCCATTTCTTCCGCAGGCTTCCGGACATGGTTCGGTGAATATCACTGTTACGAATATTGCCCCGGCGAACTTCTCTATCTCTGTAACCATTGCCCGTAAATCCCTGCCATAGCCGTTTATTTCGGCTGGTACGATAACTTTATCACCTGTTTTCATAAGCTATTTTCTATCTTTTAATTTCCCTTTGATTGCATTGATAATATACCCCTTGGGGTTTTTCTTTTCTCTTGCTTTTCCCTTGAGAATGGAAAGCTCTAGCATTATGTCAAGCTCTTTTTGCGCAGCCTTGAAAAGGTCTATGTTGTTCTTTATCTCTTGGTCTGTGAATAGCAGGTCTTGTTTTAGATAGTTCCGTATGAGCCTGTCTAAGTCCCACCCTAAGCTGACCTGTTTTTGTAGTTCGTGCTTTTCGAGTTCCTCGTCCCTGTGCTCCGGCTGGTATTTTGGATATAGTTTTAGTGAATGGAAAGAACGTCCGTCCTTTAAGATTTTGTATTCAAAGGAATAGGGGCTTTTGGCGTCTAATTCTTCTTTCGCAGGCTTTACAATCCACTTGATAAAGTCGGGGTTTCGCTTGTATTTGTCTTGTACGCCGAACATGATTTTTAAGTCCTCGATTGTATAAATCAAGGGTCTTTCCTGTCCGCTCATAAGCTCATAGAACCGCATCGAGTATTGGCTTGTAAATTCCATTGCCGTTTTAAGCTCATATTTCCTGAATCCCTTTGAGAAGTTGAGTACGGCATTATATATTTCCGGCTGTATCTCAAATCTTACCCAGCCCCTTTTATAGTTGAATTGTGGCTTCTCGATAATACCTATCACTTTCCATACCTGCCCGTCATCGAACTCAAAAGCCTTGTTTCTAAGGTCTAAAAGGGCTTTTTTCACACGGGTATAGTTCTCATCGTCATCGTTGGCTAAAAACGCAGAAATGGGCATTAAAACAACCCTGTCATCGTACAAATTCTTCTCGATTCGCAGCCCGGGATATAGTTTTTTTCCTTCAAGTTCACATTGCATAGCTTCTACAAGACGGTACAAAATGCGTTTTTCGTACACGGAAAAGTTATACTTTGATACGGTCATTAAATAACTCTGTATCACGTCTTTGTTCGTAATCTTTACAGCCATATTCATGTAATTTTAAAAACGAGAGATTGAATGTTCGCAAATATAGAAATTAAAAACGAGATTGAAAAATGTATCTCCACAAAAACATTCAAAAACTCGTTTTTAAAGAGCAAAATAACATTCAAAAACTCGTTTATAACATTCAAAAACTCGTTTTTAATCCCTTTTGTGTTGCTATAATTTGTTGATAGTTAGTAATTTATAAATGCAATTTCAAAAGTTGATAAGCATATAACAAGCTATGCTTTAAAACAAGTCAAAGAGATTTTAGGAGGTCAAGAAAAACGGAAATAGCCTAAAAACGAGTTTTTGAATACTTGTGAAAGCAAAGCAAAAGCCAAGCGCAGCGGGGTAAATCGAGCGAATTTTCCCGCGTGTTAATATGTGTTTAATTATGATTTTTTATGTATAAAGCGAGAATTTTCCGGGATGCGTTTTCGCTCCCGGATTTGATATAACTTTTTGTTATATAGTTAGTTACCATAACGCAACTTTTCCCATGCTTCCGATTTCAAGTTTAGCACTTATCCCCATAGCCTTAAAAACTCTTGCAATGGTGGAAAAGGTTAAGTTCTTACCGTTTTCAATTCGGGAGATTTGAGCACGCTGCACTCCTATCAGATTACCTAACTCCTCTTGGGTTAAGTTCTTTGATTGGCGAGCCTGTTTAATGGCTTCACCTATCAAAAAGGAGTTAAGTTCTTCTTCGTAGGCATCACGTTTGGGAGTACCTTTTTCCCCGATGTATTTATCCTCGATTTCTTCGAGTGTATAAAATTTCTTTGCTTCCATACGCTTTATCTTTTTGAATTAAAATAATCTTTTCTAATCTCTTCGGCTTTGGCTATTTCTTTGGGAGGTGTCTTTTGGGTTTTCTTGATAAACCCATGCGTTGCGATTACCAGAGTGTTTATCTTATCGTCCTTATCCCAAAAAGCAAGAAGCCTGTACTTGGTTTTGTTATAGAACGTTCTGAATTCCCAAATATCCGTATCATCCAATTTCTTGAATAAATCTGGATCAATTACAAAGGTAGATTTACGAATATTGCTAATGATCTTCTCACGTACCTTGTTGGGCAATCCGTCTAAAAACTCTTGGGCTTCGTTGGATAATTTGACCTTGAATCTTGATTTTGCTTCCATATAAAGTTTTTCAGTGTTGCAAAGATAATCTTTTGTTTCCATATAGCGAAACAATTTGTGTTTATTTTATGCAGCCTGTTGTGTCGTTTTTATGTGTTTTTTTGTTTGTGGAATAGGTTCTTTCTTAGTGCCTCGCTCCGACTTCTCCCCGTCCCCCTTGTACGAGCTTTCGCCGTACCGCAGGGGAGGGTGTTCGCCGGATGCGAAGCAGCCGAAAGAACAGCAAGAGGAAACCGGGCAAGCCCTGTTTTTTCCTCTTGCCCTGCGGGGCTACGGCTGAAAATCAGCCGTTTAAGATTTTTAGCCACAATTATTTTGAAATTGTGGCTAAAATCAT
>NZ_QTLP01000063.1:0-3225 GCF_003635405.1 Parabacteroides sp. AF39-10AC
GCCTTGTTCGAGTATTTCTCCCCCTCGTATGTCGAGGCGAGGAAGGTGGGCGGTAAGATGGTCAACACGAAACGGCCCCTGCTGTACAACTACGTGTTCGTCCACGCCTCGGAGGACGAGATCTTTAGCCTGAAGCGTACGCTTCCCCTGTATAATTTCCTCCCCCGGGTTTCCTCCGGCGGGCGGTCTTATTTCCCGTACCTCTCGGATCGTGAGATGGATACCTTGCGTTGGGTCGCGGCTTCTTACTCCAACGAGCTTCCGGTGTACGTGCCAGATAGCGGCCGCTTGTTGAAAGGCGACCGTGTGCGTATCACCTCCGGCCCTTTTTCCAATATGGAGGCGGAGGTGGTGGTGCAGCCGGGCGGTGGGCATAAGGACGTGATGGTGCGTATCCTCGACTGCCTGTGGGTCCCCTTGTTCGAGGTGAGAGCTGGGGAGTACGAGTTGATCGAGCTGAACACGGGGGGCAAGCACGTGTATACCCATTTGGACAACGACCGTCTGTCGGAGGGCTTGCACGATGCCTTGGGCCGTTACCATGCCTCTGGCGTGGTAGTGGATGAGGATGCCCGTCTGGCCCGTGAGGTCCTGCGTGGCTACGCCTCTCTCCGTGGTGAGACCGACGTGATCCGTTGCAAGCTTTACTCTTTGCTCCTTCCAGCCTATCTGCTTTTGGGCGAGGAGGATGAGTTCGATCGTTTGCGTTCTACGATGCGCAGCATGCTCCCGGTGATAAAAGCGGGGCAATCCCGTGCCTTGTTGCTGGTCACGCTGTACGGCTGTACGGACAGCAGCCTCTACCAGCGCATGGCGCACGAGCTGGTTGACCCTTGGCAGGAGGAGGCCTCGCCCAAGAGGAGCAAGACCGTGTTGATACGTCGTTTACGTGATTACGACCGTTGGTTCGGGCACGGGAACGGCGATGAATAAAAGATATGAGAGAAGAGAGAGAGACATGCGGCGTCCCTTCGGGCATCCGGCTGATGAACCTGTTGCGTGAGCGTTTGACAGAGATCATGGATCGTGAGCGTGCGAACCGAAACTCAATACACCTGTATTGCACGGGTCCCTACTGGGTAGCGTTCGAGCGTTCGGCCTACCAGCTGCATCGTGCGTTCCCGGATAGCGAGACCACTCCGTTGCGCCTGTACGCCTACCCGTTCCCGATCGTGATGGTGTCCGTTACGGATCGCTCGCTCCGCTCATATACTCGCAAGCATATCTTGAGAAGAGACGGGTCGGATTACAAGCTATTGACCGTCCCCGGGTTTCCCTTGGCGGACTACCGTGAATGGCACGCCGGCGAGGTGGAGGGATTGCCCCGGTTAAGCGAGAATTAGATAAGGGCAGAAAAGAAACGGTCGGATCCCCCGGATGGCAATGGCCGTCTCTAGCGGCTAGGAGACCCCTTGGCTTTGGCCGATAGGCTGACCCCGCTTTAACATATACCACTCCGGCCGTCCGGTGGTCCGGCCCTTTTATAATTGAGAATTGAGAATTAAAGAGATGATAATAGCGGTAGATTTCGACGGTACGATCGTCGAGCACAAGTATCCGGCGATCGGGCGTGAGCTTCCTTTCGCCATCGAGACGTTGAGGAAATTGCAATCGGATCGGCATAAGCTGATCCTTTGGACGGTCCGTGAGGGCGGGCTCTTGGAGGAGGCGTTGTCCTTCTGCCGTGAGCGTGGCTTGGAGTTCTACGCGGTGAACCGTGACTACCCGGAGGAGGAGAGAGACCGGAACAACCACTTCTCCCGCAAGCTGAAGGCGGACGTTTTCATCGACGACCGCAACCTCGGCGGCCTCCCGGACTGGGGCACGATCTACGAGATGGTGACCAAGGGACTGAGCTATGAGGACTTGACGCGTAAATACGAGTCGGAATACGAGCCGGAGAAACCCAAAGGTTTCCTGTCCCGCCTTTTCCGTTAAGTCCGTGTCATCCGTGTTTAAAGAAATAAAAACGATAACAAAATAATATGAAGATCAAAAGACTACTGTTCCTATTCTCGCTGCCCCTTTTGCTGGCGGCGTGTACGTCTTACAAGAACGTGCCCTACCTCCAGAACCCGGAGGCGGTGAACGATCTCGAGGGGACGCTTCCCCTGTATGACGCCAAGATCATGCCCAAGGACCTGTTGAGCATCACGGTCAACACGACGGACCCTCAGGCGGCGGCCCCGTTCAACCTGACGGTGCAGACCCCGTTGAACGCGGCCCTGACGAACATCAACACGACGACGCAACCCACGTTGCAGCAATACCTCGTGAACAACTCCGGCGAGATCGACTTCCCTGTGATCGGTACGCTGAGGGTCGGCGGCTTGACGAAGAACGAGGCGGAGAGCCTGATCCGTGAGAGATTGAGGCCTTACTTGAAGGAGGCGCCCATCGTGACGGTGCGCATGGCGAACTACAAGATCTCGGTCTTGGGCGAGGTGGCCCGTCCGGGCAGCTTCACGATCGGCAACGAGAAGGTGAACGTTCTGGAGGCGTTGGCGATGGCCGGCGACATGACGATCTATGGCGTACGTGACAACGTGAAGCTGATCCGCGAGGACGAGAGCGGGAAGCGCAAGATCATCAACCTTGACCTGAACGACGCCGGAATCGTGACCTCCCCGTATTATTATTTGAAACAGAACGACATCCTTTATGTCACGCCGAACGAGACGAAGGCGAGGAACTCCGATATCGGTAACAGCACGACGTTGTGGGTGAGCTCGATCTCGATCTTGGTCTCGATCGCCGGCCTGTTGGTGAACATACTTAAATAATTGAAAATAGAGAATTGAGAATTGAAAATTTAGAGAGATGGTGGACGATGGTATAAATACAAGCAATAATAATAATAACAATAACAATCCGGAGGGGGAGGATCGTGAGATCAATCTTTACGCCGTGTTTTTCAAGTATATGGTTTATTGGCCTTGGTTCGTGGCGAGCGTACTGGCCTGCTGCATCGGGATGTACGTCTTCCTGCGTTACCAGACGCCGGTGTATAACGTCACGTCGTCGGTGCTGATCAAGGAGGACGAGAAGAAGGGGGCAAACGCCGCCAGCGGCTTGGCTGCGATACAGGACCTTGGCATGCTCTCGATGACGAGCAACTTCGACAACGAGGTCGAGATCCTGAGGTCCCGCACGTTGATCAAGAAGGTGGTGAACGACATGGGCCTGTATATCGACATGGAGGAGTCGAACGCCTTGGGCTTCAAC
>NZ_QTLP01000063.1:3235-3731 GCF_003635405.1 Parabacteroides sp. AF39-10AC
ACTGGCCTGCTGCATCGGGATGTACGTCTTCCTGCGTTACCAGACGCCGGTGTATAACGTCACGTCGTCGGTGCTGATCAAGGAGGACGAGAAGAAGGGGGCAAACGCCGCCAGCGGCCTTGCCGCCATACAGGACCTCGGCATGCTCTCGATGACGAGCAACTTCGACAACGAGGTCGAGATCCTGAGGTCCCGCACGTTGATCAAGAAGGTGGTGAACGACATGGGCCTGTATATCGACATGGAGGAGTCGAACGCCTTGGGCTTCAACCCCCCGTTATACAAGAACTCCCCCGTTAACGTGTTCATCACCCCCGAGGAGGCGGACCGTCTGGTGGCCCCCGTCGAGCTACGCATGCGCTACACGAAGGAGGGTCAGCTAACGGTGAGAGCGGAGTACAAGATCGACAAGGAGGGTGACGAGGAGACGATGGAGCAGGGCTTCGACAGGCTCCCCGCCATATTGCCCACCCCCGTGGGGGTTTTCAGTTTCACG
>NZ_QTLP01000063.1:3741-4283 GCF_003635405.1 Parabacteroides sp. AF39-10AC
CCTTGCCGCCATACAGGACCTCGGCATGCTCTCGATGACGAGCAACTTCGACAACGAGGTCGAGATCCTGAGGTCCCGCACGTTGATCAAGAAGGTGGTGAACGACATGGGCCTGTATATCGACATGGAGGAGTCGAACGCCTTGGGCTTCAACCCCCCTTTATACAAGAACTCCCCCGTTAACGTGTTCATCACCCCCGAGGAGGCGGACCGTCTGGTGGCCCCCGTCGAGCTACGCATGCGCTACACGAAGGAGGGTCAGCTAACGGTGAGAGCGGAGTACAAGATCGACAAGGAGGGTGACGAGGAGACGATGGAGCAGGGCTTCGACAGGCTCCCCGCCATATTGCCCACCCCCGTGGGGGTTTTCAGTTTCACGGGCATGGATTCCATACCCGAGTTGGAGGGCGGGGAGATCGAGCTGGTGGCCCACGTCCATACGCCCACGTCCACTGCCGAGGCTTACGGCAAGGAGTTGAGCGTGACGCCCTCGTCCAAGACGACGACGATCGCCAAGGTATCCTTGAGGAACACGGTGAGGC
>NZ_QTLP01000063.1:4486-5907 GCF_003635405.1 Parabacteroides sp. AF39-10AC
GAGTTGGAGGGCGGGGAGATCGAGCTGGTGGCCCACGTCCATACCCCCACGTCCACTGCCGAGGCTTACGGCAAGGAGTTGAGCGTGACGCCCTCGTCCAAGACGACGACGATCGCCAAGGTATCCTTGAGGAACACGGTGAGGCGACGAGGCGTGGACTTCATCAATCGCTTGGTGTCGTTCTACAACCAGGACGCCAACGACGAGAAGAACGAGGTGGCGCAGAAGACGGCCGAGTTCATCGAGGAGCGCATCGGCATCATCAACGGCGAGCTGGGCACTACGGAGAGCGAGCTCGCTGCCTTCAAGCAACGCTCCGGCCTGACGAATTTGACGAGCGACGCCCAGATGGCTTTGCAGGAAAGCTCGAGGTATGAGCAACAACGTACGGAGAACGCCACGCAGATCAACTTGGTGCAGTATCTCCGCAATTATATCGACGATCCTGCGAACATGGACGAGGTGATCCCTGCCAACGTGGGCCTGCGGGATCAAAACCTCACCTCTGTCATCGACCAGTACAACACGATGATCATCGAGCGCAAGCGCCTGTTGCGTACCTCTTCGGACAGCAACCCGGCCATCATCAACATGAACGCCGGCATCGAGGCTATGCGCCGCAACGTGAGGACGACGGTGAACAGTGTCTTGAGGGGGCTCCAGATCGCCAAGGCGGACATCGACCGTCAGGCGAGCAAGTTCGAGAGCCGCATCAGCGACGCCCCGAGGCAGGAGAAGGAGTTCATGACGATCTCCCGCCAGCAGGAGATCAAGGCCACGTTGTACGTCATGCTGTTGCAGAAGCGTGAGGAGAACGCCATCACGCTGGCAGCCACGGCGAACAACGGCCGCATCATCGAGGAGCCGCTCGCCGATGAGCGTCCTGTCGCCCCGAAGAGGATGGTCTTCATGCTTGCGGCGTTGATCTTGGGCCTGGCGATCCCGGTGGGCATTGTCTACCTTCATGACCTGTTGAAATACAAGATCGAGAACCGTGAGGACGTTGAGGCGATCACGGGCGTGGCTATTTTGGCGGAGCTCCCGTTGGTCAAGAAGACGGGTGAGGGCTCGATCGTGGTGCGTGAGAACAAGAACGACCTGATGGAGGAGATGTTCCGGGGGTTGCGCACGAACCTCTTGTTCATGCTAGGCAAGGACGAGCGTGTGATCCTTTTCAGCTCCACGCAACCGGGCGAGGGCAAGTCTTTCGTCGCTGGCAACTTGGCGGTGAGCTTGGCTTACTTGGGCAAGAGGGTGGTGGTGGTCGGTATGGACATCCGCAAGCCGGGCCTGAACAAGGTGTTCAATATCTCCCGTAAGATGGAGGGCATCACGAACTACCTTAGCGACCCGGATCACGTGGAGTTGTTCGACATGGTCCAGCGATCCGATATCAGCCCTAACCTCGATATCCTCCCGGG
>NZ_QTLP01000064.1:0-3962 GCF_003635405.1 Parabacteroides sp. AF39-10AC
GTCCGAAATGTTAAATGAGTAGTGATTTGTAAAGAGACAAAAAGCGAAATGAAAGAAAATGGAAAAGAGGAAGGAAAATGGAAGATATTGAGAATGAATGGATGAGAGAAAAAAAGTTGTCTCTTTCTTACGCAGAAAGAGACAACTTTCAGAATGACGGGTAAATATCCGTTTTCGGGTGTAAAAGTAGCTCAAATTGCCGATAAAGGCAAGGAGAGTGCTTAAATCTTTTGTCAAAATTAAAAAAGACAAACAATAGCGAGCCGTCAAGCGTGGCGTGCCTTGTCCTATTAACATTTCCAATGGTTTGAAAAACAGCGGATAGGAGCGTTTATCCTCCTGTTGTCTCTTTCTGCGTAAGAAAGAGACAGGTACTTTCAAGTAAAAAAATGTGAAATGTAGTAGTGAAAAAGCACGTGCAGGTATGGAGGTCATAGGAATAAAATTACAAAAAGCAGTATTGATCATGATGTCAATAGTATCAATGTCAGGAGTGTCAAGTTGTGAGGATCGTCTCGATTCACCCCGCCCGTCTACGGGTGGAGGCAAGGCGGTAGAGGTATCCTTATGCGTGGGACTCGCCGATGAGGAAGACGCGGTTGGTGGGACCAAAACGATCATGGTTCCGGATGATCCGTTGGCTACTGCCAGACCAGATAAGTTATATGGCTTGGAAGTTTGGCAATATGACCGGAGTGGTAGCTTTGTGGCGGGAAAAGGAGCAAGTCTTGGGGATGTGGCTATCGGTTCTTCTTTCAGTGTAACCTTAACAGCCATGGACGATTGCCAATTATTGATCATAGCACGTGGTTATGGTAGTTCTAATTATACGGTTGGCTCCTTAAAGGATAAAAGTCTTTCCTCCGTTCAAGGTACGACAGCGCCTGCCTCCACGATTGAAGGAATAACAACGGAAGGCGGCGTTAATGCGATGCCCTATATTCTTCATTTACCTTATGTGAACGTAACGGAAGATGGCCGGATTGAGAGTCCCGAGGGCTCGGATATTCGTATCCTCTTGCGCCGCTTGGCTACCCGGCTTACGGTGGCATGGGAGAATCTACCCGATAATACCGGTTACGATTTGAGACAGGTCATGCTTCAAAGTATTCCCGTAGAGTATAAATTATTACCGGACAATAAGGACTCATACCCATCCCCATTAGACCAGTATAGGACGATACAGGTATCAAATGTGACAAACAAGGGCCAATACACCTGTTGGGCCCCGGCGGTGGTACGTGAGGAGAGTGCGAACGCTACCTCCGACTATTACCGTACGAAAGCGAACGCCCCCAAAGGAAGCGCCTATGCGACTTTTATCTCCCAGCATAAGACCGATAATAAAAAGAAACTGAACTATCGGGTCTATTTGGGGGGTAACTCCAGTAAGGATTTTAGTTTACGTGATAATACGAACTATATATATAAGGTAACGATGGATCATACATCACTTCCGGTAGACGATAAACGTATCACGATAATCGACCCAATCTTGGCATCAGAGAATAACAACAACCTAGTCCCGACGGCGAACTGCTTCATGGTTGTCCCGGGTGGTGCCTTCTGCTTCAATCCCTATACCTATTATGTTAATGGCGTTTCTAAGGATAATACGCTATTACGAGGTTGGTGCGGTCTTTCCGGTTCTACGCTCTCTTCCCCGATAAAGTCCGTGAAAGTATTGTGGCAGACCTTGGAGGATGGTGACTTGGGAGACCCAGTTTTAGGTGTCGTGACTAAATATGCCCCGCAAACCACGGAAGACGACCATACGAATATCGTGGAACTAAAGAATGGTGAAAGTTTGACTGACGCCCGTATCTATTGTCGTGTCGCCACGAATACGGTGGGAGGTAGCGGTATGATAGCCGCTTACGATGGTGATAACGGGACGGGCAATATCCTTTGGAGCTGGCATATCTGGGTAACGGATTATAGTCCTTCCGCTACGGCGAACGAATCCGTGGATGATGAGAATAAGCGAGTCCAGAAATATACTTATGGAAATAAAACACAATATCCTATGATGGATAGGAATTTAGGTGCGATGGCTGGTTATACGATCGCTCCTTCTGATAAGTTGGAGCGTTCCAAGACGAATGGTTTTCATTATCAATGGGGAAGGAAGGACCCGTTTCCGAGTACCTATTCCTCAAAATCTCCGACATCTATCGTGGTTAATAGCGGTCAACTTACTCCGGGTATGTTGAATCTATATCAGCCGGATGGTGTCTCTTACTTTATCAGAAAGAATGTGACCAGTCTATATACTATTTTGCAAGCTTTTCAAAACCCGACTGTAATTGCTGCATCAGGGGCCACTTGGTCTAATCAATGCACGGGGGATCTATGGAACGATTCTCAAGACAACAAAACAGTATACGATCCGTGTCCGGCAGGTTGGCGTGTGGCTAGTAAGGTTAATTATCTGCCTTTTTTTACGAATTCATCTTATACGGAATCTAATGATGATGTCCAAGCAATGAATTTGGCTAATTCTTCTAGTTTGGAAAGGGATGGAGGCGCTGTCTTATACTTTGAGGATCAATCTTCCGGTGGTAGTACTTATATTCGTTTTACAGGATATCAGGAGTATGCGAATGCTTTCAATTACATCAATGGAATGGGTAATTTATGGTGTAGAGAGGGTAAAGCAGGGGATGTGGGGCATAAGTACGCTTTTTCGATTGTTTTACCCGGTAAAGTAGGTTTTGCGAACAAGGGATTGCGTTGTATCTCGGGTGAATGGACTCCTCGTGACGCGCATCCGCTCCGATGTATTCAAGATCGATAAGATCATAAGGCTTCCCCACGTGCCTTGCCGCAAACGCTAGGGGAAACGTTCTTTGACATGATGAGATTAATAAGGAAAAGCGATAATCGCTGTTGTCATATAAATTGTTATATTTGTATTCACAACTCAAAATAGTGATACTTATGGAAACGAGAAGAATACCGATCGGCATCAGCGATTACAAGGAATTGATAGATGAAGGTTTTTATTATGTGGATAAGACCGACTTTATCCGTGAGCTTCTGGAGAATGGTAGCAAGATCACGTTGTTGCCCCGTCCGCGTCGCTTCGGCAAGACGCTGAACCTTTCGATGCTGCGGTACTTCTTCGAGAAGACGGATGGTAACGTGTTCCGTCCGTTGTTCGACGGCAAGCGTATCCGGGAGTGGAAGGATTTCGATAAGCATCAAGGTCAATACCCTGTGATCATGTTGACGTTGAAGGACTGCAAGGCGGATACGTTCGATAAAGCCTTGGAGCTTGTCGCCTCCGAACTTCAGAAGGAGTTTTTCCGGCATAAGTACCTGTTGGATTCTCCCGTAATGGATTCGACCTATCGTCCGATCTTTCAGTCTTTGTTGGAAGGTAATCCCGGTGAGGTGCGAATGCAAAGATCTTTACTCTTGCTATCCGAATTGCTGACCGCTCATTGGGGGATGCCCCCTTTGGTATTGCTCGATGAGTATGACACCCCCATTCATGTGGCTTTCGATAAGGGGTATTATGATCGTATGATCGTCTTCATGCGCAACTTCATGTCGATGGTCTTCAAGGATAATACGTCCGTCTTTCGCGGTGTAATCACGGGTATCCTCCGTGTAAGCAAGGAATCTATCTTCAGCGGGCTGAACAATATAGCCGTGTTCTCCTTGCTCGATCGCCCGATGAGCACGGCGTTCGGTTTCATACAGGATGAGGTAGACGGCCTGCTGGACGATTACTCGCAAGGGAGGCATAAGGAGGAGATCAAGCGTTGGTATAACGGTTACCTGTTCGGTGGTTATGTTATTTATAATCCCTGGTCGGTGCTTAATTACATAATGTACGATGGTGTCTTTGCCCCCTACTGGGTGAACACGGGCTCAGACGTGTTGCTTCGTCATTTGATAGCTGAGGGCCCCTCCCAAGTACGGAAGGGAATCGAGACGCTTGTCCAAGGCGGTAG
>NZ_QTLP01000065.1:0-3727 GCF_003635405.1 Parabacteroides sp. AF39-10AC
AATATCCGCATGAACGAAAAAGATAAACTTTTATTCATGTTCCAAAAATCAATGTCATTAAAATAATGGAGCGGTCAGGAAATTTCTATAAGGCAATACGGTTGGGATATATACTTATCTCCATTCTTATCGGATGTATGGCATATAATAGCCTCTATGAATGGCAGGAGATAGAAGCATTAGAACTTGGCAATAAAAAAATAGACGAGCTCCGAAAAGAAATAAACAATATCAATATTCAAATGATAAAATTTTCTCTATTGGGTGAAACAATACTGGAATGGAACGATAAAGATATCGAGCATTACCATGCACGGCGTATGGCAATGGACAGTATGCTCTGCCGTTTCAAGGCCACCTATCCAGCAGAGCGCATCGATAGTGTGCGCAGTCTTTTAGAGGATAAGGAACGACAGATGTTCCAGATAGTCCGGTTAATGGATGAACAACAATCTATTAACAAGAAGATAGCCAATCAAATTCCGGTTATTGTACAGAAAAGTGTGCAGGAACAGTCCAAAAAGCCAAAACGAAAAGGTTTCTTAGGCATATTCGGCAAAAAAAAGGAAGTAACTCCAGCAGTATCAACCACTATCCTTCATTCGGTCAATAGAAACGTAATCAGCGAACAGAAAGTGCAGGATCGCCAATTGTCGGAACAAGCCGACAGCCTTGCAGCTCGTAATGCAGAACTTAACAGACAACTGCAAGAATTGATTTGCCAAATAGAAGAAAAGGTACAAACCGAACTGCAAAGCCGGGAAAACGAAATAGTTGCCATGCGTGAAAAGTCATTTATGCAAGTAGGCGGTTTAATGGGATTCGTTCTTCTATTGTTGTTAATTTCCTACATCATCATACATCGTGATGCAAAAAGCATTAAACAATACAAGCACAAGACAACTGCCTTTGATAAGGCAACTGGAACAATCCGTACAACGGAACGAGGCACTGATAACGTCAAGGAAGAAGGCGGTACATACTATCACCCATGAACTGCGCACACCGCTGACAGCAATAACAGGCTATGCCGGACTGATACGGAAAGAACAGTGTGAGGATAAGTCCGGGCAGTATATCCAAAACATACTGCAATCCTCCGACCGTATGCGGGATATGCTTAACACTTTGCTTGACTTCTTCCGCCTGGACAACGGCAAGGAACAGCCCCGTCTGTCACCCTGCCGGATTTCAGCAATCACGCACACACTTGAAACGGAGTTCATGCCTGTTGCCGTGAACAAAGGGCTGTCCTTGTCCGTGAAGACTGGACACGATGCCATTGTATTGACCGACAAAGAGCGAATAATACAAATCGGGAATAACCTGCTGTCAAACGCTGTCAAGTTCACAGAAGAAGGCGGTGTTTCTTTGATTACTGAATATGATAATGGAGTTCTGACACTGGTCGTTGAAGATACAGGTACAGGCATGACAGAAGAGGAACAGAAACAAGCGTTCGGTGCGTTTGAACGTCTATCAAATGCCGCCGCAAAGGAGGGTTTCGGGCTTGGGCTTGCCATAATGCGTAATATTGTGTCGATGCTTGGCGGAACAATCCGTTTAGACAGCAAGAAAGGGAAAGGCAGTCGTTTCACAGTTGAAATTTCTATGCAGGAAGCTGAAGAACAGCTTGGATATACAAGCAATACACCTGTTTATCATAACAATAAATTCCATGATGTTGTCGCCATTGACAATGATGAGGTATTACTTCTGATGCTGAAAGAGATGTATTCCCAAGAAGGAATACACTGCGACACTTGCACCGATGCTGCGGCACTGATGGAAATGATACGCCAGAAAGAATACAGCCTGTTGCTGACAGACTTGAATATGCCCGATATAAACGGTTTCGAATTGCTGGAACTGTTGCGTTCGTCCAACGTGGGCAATTCACCAACAATCCCGGTGGTTGTGGCAACCGCTTCGGGCAGTTGTAACAAAGGGGAACTATTGGCAAAAGGCTTTGCCGGATGCCTGTTCAAACCGTTCTCCATATCGGAACTGATGGAGGTTTCCGACAGGTGTGCCATAAAAGCGACACCGGACGGGAAACCGGACTTTTCCGCCTTATTGTCCTATGGCAATGAAGCCGTCATGCTGGAAAAGTTGATAACTGAAACAGAAAAGGAAATGCAGGCGGTACGGGATGCAGCAAAAGAAAAAGACCTGCAAAAGCTGGATTCCCTGATCCACCACCTGCGCAGTTCGTGGGAGGTGCTCCGTGCCGACCAACCGCTGAATGTACTTTACGGATTGCTTCGTGGCGATGCTCTCCCGGATGGTGAAGCGTTAAGCCATGCCGTGACTGCCGTGCTGGATAAGGGAGTGGAAATAATACGGTTGGCAGAAGAGGAAAGGAGAAAATACGAAGATGAATAAGACAAAAATAATTGTGGTGGAAGACAACATCGTGTATTGCGAATATGTCTGCAATATGCTGTCACGGGAGGGCTACCGCAATATGAAGGCTTACCACCTCTCAACCGCGAAGAAACATCTGCAACAGGCAACAGATAATGATATCGTGGTTGCCGACCTGCGTCTGCCTGACGGCAGTGGCATAGACCTTTTGTGCTGGATGCGAAAGGAGGGAAAGATGCAGCCCTTCATCATTATGACCGACTACGCCGAAGTTAATACCGCCGTGGAAAGCATGAAACTCGGCTCGATAGACTATATTCCCAAACAGCTTGTGGAGGATAAACTTGTCCCCCTGATCCGTTCCATACTGAAAGAACGTCAGGCAGGACAACGCCGTATGCCTATATTCGCCCGTGAAGGTTCCGCCTTTCAGAAAATCATGCACCGCATAAGGCTGGTAGCCGCCACCGATATGAGCGTGATGATATTTGGTGAGAACGGCACGGGCAAGGAGCATATTGCCCACCTGTTGCATGACAAGAGCAAACGTGCAGGCAAGCCATTTGTGGCGGTGGACTGCGGTTCACTCTCCAAAGAGCTTGCACCGTCGGCTTTCTTCGGACACGTCAAAGGTGCATTTACAGGTGCGGACAATGCCAAGAAAGGATATTTCCATGAGGCGGAAGGCGGCACGTTGTTTCTGGACGAGGTAGGAAACCTCGCGTTGGAAACCCAACAGATGTTGCTCCGTGCCATACAGGAGAGGCGGTATCGCCCGGTCGGAGACAAGGCAGACCGGAATTTCAATGTCCGCATCATCGCTGCTACCAATGAAGATTTGGAGGTATCGGTGAATGAAAAGCGTTTTCGGCAGGATCTTCTGTACCGCCTGCACGACTTCGGGATAACCGTTCCTCCGTTGCGTGACTGTCAAGAAGACATTATGCCGCTGGCAGAGTTCTTCCGTGATATGGCAAACAGAGAGCTGGAGTGTAGCGTGAGCGGGTTCAGTTCCGAAGCACGTAAAGCGTTGCTGACACACGCATGGCCGGGCAACGTGCGGGAACTTCGGCAGAAAGTTATGGGTGCTGTATTGCAGGCGCAGGAAGGTGTTGTCATGAAAGAGCATCTGGAACTTGCCGTGACGAAACCGACCTCTACTGTCAGCTTCGCCTTGCGCAATGACGCGGAGGATAAGGAGCGGATATTGCGTGCGTTGAAACAGGCAAACGGCAACCGGAGTGTCGCCGCAGAACTGCTCGGCATAGGCAGGACAACACTATACAGCAAACTTGAAGAGTATGGACTTAAATATAAATTCAAGCAATCATAGCCCGTAATTCACTGAATTTGGCTATCT
>NZ_QTLP01000066.1:0-2431 GCF_003635405.1 Parabacteroides sp. AF39-10AC
AGTCTTTAGATTTTTAATCTTGATGAATTTTTCCGAATCGTTGATTCTTA
This sequence comes from Parabacteroides sp. AF39-10AC, assembly GCF_003635405.1. Lineage (NCBI taxonomy): Bacteria > Pseudomonadati > Bacteroidota > Bacteroidia > Bacteroidales > Tannerellaceae > Parabacteroides > Parabacteroides sp. AF39-10AC. Next base: position 51 of record NZ_QTLP01000066.1, read on the forward strand.
CAACGTCTCGAAGTCTCAGACTTCCGTCAATTATTTTAAGAAAACTTCTTTTATGCCCTTTGGGGTCATGCTCTATCTTATAGAGATAAGCTGAAAGTCTGTTTGAGACTGATGCCGGAGGAAGTATAAAAGAAGAAATGGCGTCCAACAACTCATTGATACCGATATTGAACATTGCTGATCCATGTAGCACCGGATAGACTTTGGCTTTTGCCACAAGAGCGATTATCGTATTCCAATAATCAGCCGGTGAAATTTCGCTATCCGCCAAATATCGTTCTAATATATCGTCGTCATGGTTGCATACAAATTCTTTGTATTCTTCCTTTATATATGTTTGGGAGCAAACCGGATAAACCGATCCATCGACAACAGTTTGCATAAACAGGACATCTTGCGACAGATTTGTTTTTATATCCATATACAAACGCTCCAAATTCACACCGGCACGGTCAATCTTATTGATAAATATAATTGTCGGGATTTGCAGCTTTTGTAAAGTACTGAACAGCAACTTTGTCTGCGCTTGTATGCCTTCCTTTGCGGATAAGATGAGGACTGCTCCATCAAGCATTTTGAATGTCCGCTCCACTTCCGCAATAAAATCCATGTGTCCCGGAGTGTCAATGATATTGCATTTCACTCCATTCCAGATAATAGATGTCGTAGAAGCCCGAACAGTAATTCCTCTACGTTTCTCTATATCCATAGAGTCTGTTATGGTGTCACCATTATCCACACGGCCGCACTTTTCCGTTGCTCCACTGGCAAACAGCAGATTCTCGGTTACGGAAGTTTTTCCTGCATCAATGTGAGCAAGAATTCCTAAATTTATAATATTCATTTGGATTAAGCAATAATATACTACAGTAGATGCATTGTCGAAACGCACCTTTTAATACCTCCTCGTAGCATATGAGAACTACAGGATTACTAACTCGTATTAATATGTATATTATTACTGCCGCATAACGATTACAAAATTACACAAAAAAATATATCTAACAAAAGTGGGAGGATTTTTTAACTTTTTACCATAGACATTTTATTAGGGAAGCGTAGGTTCAACTGGCAAGTACAAATAAGTAGAAATGTTTGAACAACACCGTTTTAGGAAGTTGAAAAATCAAGTTTCTCTCTCGGTATAGCGTTTATTTTGGCCAATATCTTCTTTAGTTTAGCATTTGTGTATTTCCCATTCGTGTTCTATTTAGCTCCTTATTATGAGTATGTAGCAAGTTACTTATCAAATTCAGCCTCTTTGAGGGTCAAATATGGTTTTGCAAATGGTGACTGACAAGACATAAACAAGGTCAGCAGGATTTTTTACATAAATGGACATGAATGTATATAACCTAAAATAAGAATAAATTTTAATAAGGGCTGCCCAAAAAGAAAAAAAATGCAGTTGCCATCCTACAGATACTTGCAGAAAGGATAAAATTTACTTTTAGACCTTTTGGGATAGCCCTTATTAATACTTCAGATAAAATTCCTTAGGTTATATTTTCAATCCTTTGGACCGGGTTTCCTCCTTGGCATACAGTCCCGGACGCCCGATTATGACATGGTTGGCAACGATACTATCCGCCGGACTGCGTATCTGCGGCGGTGCATTTTCGGGATATTGCGCCTGCCTGTTCCTCACATCTTCCGCTTCCGGCTTGAGCTGTTGCCCTTCATTCTCCTTTTCTGCGACTTCGGGCGTGGGTGGCGCAAGCTCCAGCTGAATTTTTCGGTCAAGGGCGGCAAGTTCGGACTTCAACTGCTTCAGCTCGTCCTCCTTCTTCCACACCTTACCCGCTATCTCCTGTAACTGCGGTATCTCCATCTCCAGCACCTCGTTCTTCGCCTTGTACTGGTCGATGATGGAGGGTATCCTCTCCATCGCGTTGAGGAAGTTGCGGGCGGCGGCCAACGGGTCAGCCATCGCCAGATGCCCGTTGTTGTAGGTGTACTTGTAGTTCCCCTCGACCACGAAGCGGTTGTCGGTGAACTCCAATCCCTCTTTGAGTATCCTTTCGCTCACCACCTTTATCGGAAAACCGTAAAGTTCACCGACCTGCGTGTACAACCCTCCGGTCGTGGCATTCTTGGCTATCTCCTGCAAACGCTTTCCGATGACCTTCTCATCGGCGGAATCCACTCCGTCCACCTTTATTATATTAAGGCGGTTGCCCTCCTTGTCGGTCTGCACCACCGACAGGAAGCGGTTCCAGTCCTCCGTCATGGCATCTATGAAAGCCGTGTTGTTGCGCAACTCGCCGGTCTTTGACTCCAGCTTGAACTCCGAATCACGCTTGCCCTTGTTGAACGACTTGCGTTCCCCTTCGAGCGATGCGATCCGCTTTTCCAGTTTCGCCTTGTCCAACAGGTCGGTA
>NZ_QTLP01000066.1:2441-3382 GCF_003635405.1 Parabacteroides sp. AF39-10AC
CTTCTCATCGGCGGAATCCACTCCGTCCACCTTTATTATATTAAGGCGGTTGCCCTCCTTGTCGGTCTGCACCACCGACAGGAAGCGGTTCCAGTCCTCCGTCATGGCATCTATGAAAGCCGTGTTGTTGCGCAACTCGCCGGTCTTTGACTCCAGCTTGAACTCCGAATCACGCTTGCCCTTGTTGAACGACTTGCGTTCCCCTTCGAGCGATGCGATCCGCTTTTCCAGTTTCGCCTTGTCCAACAGGTCGGTATTGCCGGAGAGCAACGCCATGTATTCCGAGAAATTCATGCCCGATTTTTCGTCCATTGCCCCCTCGTCGATGGTACGCGCACCCATCGCACCGCTTTTGAGCTGGCTTATGAAAGTCTGCTTGCAGTGCAGGAGGTTGAACTTGTAGCTGTCCAGTGACTTCTCCACCGCGTAGATGATTACATCCACGTTGTTCCCGGCGAAATGTTTGGCAATCTCATTACCTGCCCTAACTCCGCGTCCGTCACGCTGTTGCAAGTCGGACGGTCGCCACGGCGTATCGAGATGATGGATAGCCACACACCGTTTCTGGGCGTTCACACCCGTTCCGAGCATAGAGGTAGAGCCGAACAGCACACGCACCGTCCCGGCGTTCATGGCGTCTATCACCGCCTTCCGCGCCTTGTCGGTCTTGCACTCCTGAATGAAGCGCACCTCGCTTGGCGGTATACCGTAGTCCTCCGTCAGTTTGCGCTTGATTTCCGAATAGACGTTCCACCCGTCGCCCGGCTGGTATGTCCCCAAATCAGAGAAAACGAACTGCGTGCCTTTCTGGGCGTCGTATTTTTGATAATACTCCGCGATCATCTTGGCACAGTGACTCGCTTTGTTGTCGGGATGATCTTCGTAATTCGGGTCTATCATGCGCATGTCGAGTGCCATTTTCCGGGCATAGTCCGTGGCGA
>NZ_QTLP01000067.1:0-2737 GCF_003635405.1 Parabacteroides sp. AF39-10AC
AGACTTACAAAGCTGTATGCTTAATCCCCCAGGTTTATCGGGTGAGCCGTTTTATTGGTCTCAAAGATAAACATTCCAAATATAACAACCTCATGCCATCAGGCAAAATCCATCGAACCGGATGATATCGTACTAAAATATGTATTAAAGGAAAATTTAAAAAGAGGAAGGAGAAATAAAAAGCGGTCTGGACGGGACTCGAACCCGCGACCCCATGCGTGACAGGCATGTATTCTAACCAGCTGAACTACCAGACCAAAATGTTATTCTTTATCGCTATTCCGTTGAATTGCGATGCAAAGATAGGTGGATTTTTTGAATTCGCAATAGTTTAGGATGAAAAAATTAGAACAAATCGATAAATTTCATACTTTTGTCCCCCATATATAATTAACACTAGCATGAAAAATACTCCTGTAGACTATCAGACAGCCAGACGGATTATCGATGGCTTTGGACTTCCCGATTTTGGGAAAGCGACTATCCGGGAGGTAGTTGCCATATCCACGCAATTGGAACAAGAAACGGGAACCGAGTTCATCCATATGGAAATGGGCGTACCGGGCTTGAAAGCCGCTCAAGTAGGCGTAGACGCTGAGATCGAAGCCCTTCGTAGCGGTATAGCGTCTATCTACCCGAACATCAACGGAACTCCCGAAGTGAAAAAGCAAGCTTCCCGCTTTATCAAGGCGTTTATAAATATAGATATAGACCCGGAGTGTTGCGTACCCGTAACCGGTTCCATGCAGGGCACATACGCCTCTTTCCTTACGGCCGGACAATGTACGCCGGGAAAAGACACCATCTTGTTTATCGACCCCGGATTCCCCGTGCAGAAACAGCAAATAGCCGTTATGGGCTATAAATATGAGTCGTTCGACGTATACGAATATCGTGGCGAGCGATTGCGTGAGGCCTTGGAAGCGCATCTTTCCAAAGGCAATATTGCTGCGATGATCTATTCCAACCCGAACAATCCGGCTTGGTTTTGCCTCACCGACGAGGAGTTGAAGATCATCGGCGAGATGGCCAACAAATACGACGTGATTGTCATAGAGGACCTCGCCTATTTTGCCATGGATTTCCGCAAGGACCTCGGATGTCCTTTCGAGCCTCCTTACCAAGCGAGCGTAGCCCGTTATACCGATAATTATATCATGCAGATATCCGGTTCCAAAGCGTTCAGCTATGCCGGACAGCGTATCGGCGTGACAGCGATCTCCAATAAACTTTACCATCGCTCCTATCCGGGATTGACTCAGCGTTATGGAGGCGGTACGTTCGGTACGGTATATATCCACCGTGTCTTATACGCCCTATCTTCCGGAACCAGCCACTCCGCCCAATTCGCCTTAGCCGCCATGTTCAAGGCCGCCGCGGACGGTACGTTCGACTTTGTCTCGCAAGTGAAAGAATACGGACGTCGTGCGGAGAAACTAAAGAAGATTTTTACGGATCATGGTTTCACAATCGTTTATGATCACGATCTGGACCAACCGATAGCCGACGGTTTCTATTTCACGATCGGTTACCCGGGAATGACCGGCGGACAATTGATGGAAGAGCTGGTTTATTACGGAGTAAGCGCCATATCATTAAGTACCACAGGCAGTAACCAACAAGGACTACGGGCTTGTACCTCTTTCATAAAAGATCACCAATATGATTTGCTGGACGAAAGACTGAGATTATTCGAGGAAAATCATCAAGCATAAATTAACAATAAGCCCGGTCGGTTCACGTTTATTAACTTGAATCCCGGGCTTTTCATTTGCTTCTTATTAAAAAACGCCTTATATTGTCGGTGAATTAGTAACAACCTAACATTCACGATCATGGCATCTTATAAAAATATATTTAAAATAACACATAACGATGTCCTTCCTATTCAAGGAAGTATTCTGATTGCCGAGCCTTTTTTACAAGATGCCTATTTCCAACGTTCCGTCGTATTATTAATAGAGCATACGGAACACGGATCGATGGGATTTGTCTTGAATAAAAAAACGGATCTTATCGTAAACTCTTTTTTCAAGGAGTTTGCCGAATTTCCGGAGATACCGATTTATCTGGGGGGGCCGGTCAGCCCCAACCGTTTGTTCTTTATTCATTCCTTAGGGGATAATATCATTCCGGACGCGTTAAAGATCAATGATTATTTATATTTCGACGGGGATTTCAACGCATTGAAACGATACATCCTCAACGGGCACCCAATCGATGGGAAAGTGAAGTTTTTCTTGGGATATTCCGGATGGACCGAAGGGCAATTAAACCATGAAATCAAACGGAACTCGTGGGCCGTAAGCCATATCACCACCGATAATATCCTGTCTGCCGACGGGGAGGGCTATTGGAAAGATTCCGTAGAATTATTAGGCAATGATTATAAAACTTGGACAAAATATCCGAAGGACCCGTATTTAAATTAACTGCATTATGCAGACATCGGAATAACCATCCGGTGTCCTGATCCAGTCCTTAAGCGTCCCCGCCTCGACAAATCCCAGACGGGTAAATAATTTCTTGCTAGGCTCGTTCGCCACGGGAATATGCACATAAAGTTGATGAAGCTTCAAAAACGTATAAGCGTATTCCATCAATAGTCTTAACGCTTCCGTAGCGAAGCCACGTCCTTGATACCTACGGTCCAGCATAATACCGCAAGCCGCCCGATTCGGATGCGGCTCTGGGTACAAGAAAGAAAGCTAAGTATTTGATAATCCAATACTTAGCT
>NZ_QTLP01000068.1:0-2361 GCF_003635405.1 Parabacteroides sp. AF39-10AC
CTGAAAGACATCACGCCATACGGGGCGACATTCCAGCCGCTCGACCTGAAAGGATACCAGAAGGAAAAGGCGTTGTTGTATGTGTCGCTGCGTGACGCCTACGAGCGTCTGTACCGTTATGAATCGCTCCGGCGCGAGGCAAATGTTCCGTGGCGAGAGCATCTGAATACCTGTTACGATGAGTTTGTCATGCGCTACGGCAACCTCAACGCCAAGCAGAACGTGAAGTTAGTGATGATGGATGCGGGCGGGCGCGACATCCTTTCGCTGGAACGGATGGAAAACGGAAAGTTCGTCAAGGCGGACATCTTCGAGCATCCTGTTTCCTTCGCGGTGGAGAGCCATGCCAACGTAGGCTCTCCCGAAGAAGCCCTGTCTGCGTCGCTCAACAAATATGGTACGGTCAATCTCGACTATATGCGGGAGATAACCGACAGCACGGCGGAGGATTTGCTCACTGCCCTGCAAGGGCGCATCTACTACAATCCGCTCGTGACCGGTTACGAAATCAAAGACCGTTTCATCGCCGGAAATGTCATAGAGAAAGCGGAACGCATAGAGGCATGGATGGGTGACAATCCCGAAAATGAGCGTATGCCGGAGGTGAAGCAGGCGTTGGAGGCTCTGAAAGATGCCGAGCCGCAGCGCATCGCCTTCGAGGATCTGGACTTCAATTTCGGGGAACGCTGGATTCCGACGGGTGTCTATGCCGCCTACATGAGCCGGCTGTTCGACACGGAGGTGAAAATCGCCTATTCCGCAAGCATGGACGAGTTTTCGGTGGTGTGCGGCTACCGCACCATGAAAATCACGGACGAGTTTCTGGTGAAGGGGTATTACCGGAACTATGACGGTATGCACCTCCTAAAACACGCCCTGCACAACACCTGCCCTGACATGATGAAGTCCATCGGCAAGGACGAGCATGGCAACGACATCAAGATGCGCGACAGCGAGGGAATACAACTCGCCAACGCCAAGATTGACGAGATACGAAACGGCTTCTCCGAATGGCTCGAAGAGCAGTCGCCGCAGTTCAAGGAGCGGCTTGTGACGATGTATAACCGCAAGTTCAACTGTTTCGTGCGCCCGCGCTACGACGGCTCCCATCAGACCTTTCCCGACCTCAACCTGAAAGGGCTGGCAAGCCGGGGTATCAAGAGCGTCTATCCCTCACAGATGGATTGCGTCTGGATGTTGAAACAGAACGGCGGCGGAATTTGCGACCACGAGGTGGGAACCGGTAAGACGCTGATAATGTGCATCGCCGCGCATGAGATGAAGCGTCTGAATTTGGCACACAAGCCGATGATTATCGGGCTGAAAGCCAACGTTGCGGAGATTGCAGCCACCTATCAGGCGGCATATCCCAACGCACGTATTCTGTACGCTTCGGAGAAGGACTTTTCGACCGCCAACCGTGTGCGCTTCTTCAATAATATAAAGAACAACGACTACGATTGCGTCATCATGTCGCACGACCAGTTCGGCAAGATACCGCAGTCGCCGGAATTGCAGCAGCGCATCCTGCAAGCAGAGCTTGACACGGTGGAGGAAAACCTCGAAGTGCTACGGCAGCAGGGAAAGAACGTGTCGCGGGCGATGCTGAAAGGATTGGAGAAGCGCAAGCACAACCTTGAAGCGAAGCTGGAGAAGGTGGAACACGCCATAAAGTCACGCACGGACGACGTGGTGGATTTCAAGCAGATGGGCATCGACCACATCTTCATAGATGAGAGCCACCAGTTCAAGAATCTGACTTTCAACACGCGCCACGACCGTGTGGCGGGATTGGGAAACAGCGAGGGAAGCCAGAAGGCACTTAACATGCTCTTTGCCATACGCACCATACAGGAGCGCACAGGAAAAGACTTGGGTGCGACCTTCCTCTCCGGCACGACTATCAGCAACTCACTGACTGAATTGTACCTGCTGTTCAAGTACCTGCGCCCGAAGGAGCTGGAACGGCAGGACATAAGGTGTTTCGACGCTTGGGCGGCGATATTTGCCAAGAAGACGACGGATTTTGAATTTAACGTGACGAACAATGTGGTCCAGAAGGAGCGTTTCCGCTACTTCATCAAAGTGCCGGAGCTTGCCGCCTTCTATAATGAAATCACGGACTACCGCACGGCGGAGGATGTGGGCGTTGACCGTCCTGCCAAGAACGAGATACTGCACCATATACCGCCCACGCCGGAACAGGAGGACTTCATACAGAAACTGATGCAGTTCGCCAAGACGGGCGATGCCACCTTGTTGGGCAGGCTGCCGCTTTCGGAAACGGAAGAAAAGGCGAAGATGCTCATCGCCACGGACTATGCCCGGAAAATGGCACTCGACATGCGCATGATAGACCCG
>NZ_QTLP01000069.1:0-2110 GCF_003635405.1 Parabacteroides sp. AF39-10AC
CAGTTCGGGAAGGATTCGCTTCTGCTTGCCACGCTCGCCTACAATGTCGGTCCATATCGACTTTTGGGTAGCGGAAAGATTCCCAAAAGCACGCTGATCCGAAAGTTGGAGGCGGGCGACAGGAACATCTATCGGGAGTATATCGCTTTCTGCAACTACAAGGGGAAACGGCACGCCATGCTGCTCAAACGGAGAAAGGCGGAGTTTGCACTGTTGTATGTACCATAAATAATAAGTACCTGACAAAAGAAAATCCGATGAAGCCGCAACTTCATCGGATTTTCTAATATATTGCTGCTATCAGATAGTTTGAGATGGCAGTTCTTTTATATGAACTACATTATATTCTTTGCCTTTCTTTATGTCAGTTATCTCAAATTTTGTTCCTCTTTCAAATTCCACTTGATATTCAGGATACGGACAATCCTCTCCATGATTATATATTTTATATATTTCATAAGCTTTTGTTTGACCTTCCGGTAAAGGCTCAATTATCCATTTTATAGAATGAGCATTATCAAAATCATCTATTGATGTCGTAAAAAAGCCATTTACGGTAAAAATATCTCCAATCCTATTATTACCACGCATAAAACCATCATTGGCATATAACACAGGGTGAGTATTTTTAGGAGCTTTTCTTAATGCACTATCTAAGTTTTGGATTAAAACTTCTGTTAAGGCATTCAATTTACGCCTATTATACAGAGGTTCTTGTATGAACCGAGAACTACCAAAGCCTTCAAGGATGACGATACTTAATGCTTCTAAATCAGTCAAATTATATTCTTTATAATGTATTTTATTGACCTCTTTCAGATGTTGCATCGCTTTTATATGAGAATTCAACAACTCAACATCTCCTCCTCGTTTATATGCAGATGGATTGTGCTGATATATTGTTTCTACAATTAGTTGTAAATCTTCTATATTCATATTAATATACAAAAAAATAACAATGCAAAATTAGCCTTTTATGGCTAATTTTACATATTCAAATAAGAATTTTATCGAAGATTGGAACAAAGGTTTCTTTGCTACTTTCTTTGTCCGCCATCATGCTCACTGAAAGAAAGTAGGCGGCTTTCGCCGCCCATCGTTCAAAAACGGGTGTAAAGCCCCGTCACCATCGTGAACATTTCCTCCAGCATATCGCAATATATCCCCTCGTGCGTTTCTATGTCTTTCGTCTTGCACTCGAATGTCTTTTTGCTGAACGTCCTGCGGTAGAAGCGCATATTGTAGAGGTCTGCCCCTGCATCATAGATGATGTCAAGGCGGTTGGCACTCGTCTTGTTCCTCGCAAGGCTCATGCGTAAGCCGTTGCCCATGTCTATGAAGTCTTTGCTTCCCGTCATGGTGGCAAAGCGTCTGCCACCTATCTGCTCCAAAATTGTCTTCGCTATCATATTCGTTGTATTTTAGGCGTTATGTTGTGGCGGTGCGGACACCGCCACAACGTTCAAAATTCAGTTTTCTCGGCTATGGGTGTGCATCTTTCCAGCCACTCTTTCAGCCACTCCATGTTATACTCGCTCGTTATGACTGCCGTATGGCTGTCAATGGCAGTAAATCTGCTACTTTCATAGTTGTCTATCCACCCCTTCAGGGTATCAACTCCCCATGCTTCGGCATCATCAAACATTCCGTCCAATGCCTTGATTGGCTCGCTGAACTTGACTATCAGCGTTTGGTAGGCAACTTCGTTCATCGCTTGTCCTCCTTTCTTTCCTTTGCCGTCAGCCACTTGTCCCGTGCGGCTCGGCACTCGTCTAACGTGGGTTTCACACAAGAGAACAATTCCCCGTCCGTGTGGCGGTAGTCGTATTGCATAAGTGTCCGCTTACGTCTGCCGATACCCGTTTGGGACTTCTCGTATTTCTCTGTCCCTGCTTGCGTGCAGGTGCTTACTCCGTTGATGGTCATCCGTGTACTCATAATCGTTATTTTTAGATGGTTAGAAATGTACTGACAACACTCTGTTCTGCATCACTATTTCGGGGTTACTCGTATAGCGTTGGTGCAGGTAGAAATGATGTGAGCCGAAGCCGTAATAAAAGAACTTGTCAAGTTCGTGTTTCTCGGCAAAGTCCTTGACGCTCGCCCTTAA
>NZ_QTLP01000007.1:0-19475 GCF_003635405.1 Parabacteroides sp. AF39-10AC
TTTCAGACTTACAAAGCTGTATGCTTAATCCCCCAGGTTTATCGGGTGAGCCTTCATTAGGAGGTATTGATCTTTTCACAGGAGTGAAAAGATCGTATCACCCCCGTGAAAAGATCGTTTCACAGAGGTGAAAAGATCGCTTCACAAGGGTGATACGATAAAAGTCTTAGGCCACGGCTGTTACTTCCTGCTGAGGAATCAGCCATAAGAACCTTATAATCAGAATAATTTGCTTGGATACTCGCCTGCGTCTACCAAGGCTTGGATCTTATCCACAACGCCTTGACGATCCGCTGCGTAAGTTACGCCGAACCATTTGGAGGTTGTATCCAATACTTTCACACGGGCTGTTCCTTCCGTGATCAATTTATTTACCATCAACGGGATGAAATATTCACTCTTTAAATTACCCATGTTCGCTTTCAAGAACTCTTTGAAGAATTCCTCGGAATACTCGAAATAATCGGGAGTGAAGCCCCACATATTCATGGAGACCGGCGTGTTTTCTTCCAATACGACCTTCTTTCCGTTCTCGTCTACAAACTGGATATCTCCGTCGATACGTTCGATAGCGGTACGTTCCACGACGCCTGTCAGATAACCTTCCTCGTTCGTGGCGCAAACACCACGTGCCACGGAACCGCTCTCGCTCAACGTATTACCTACACGGTAGCCTACCATGCAATAATCATTCTTCTTGCCATCCATCTCAGACAATTGCTTGCCTAATACGGCGAAGCTGTCACGTCCGTAGAAATCATCGGCGTTGATTACGGCGAAAGGCTCATTGATAACCTTCTTGCCCATCAATACGGCATGGTTGGTTCCCCACGGTTTCTCACGTCCCTCCGGGCAAGTGAAGCCCTCCGGAAGATCGTTCAAGTCTTGGAATACGACTTCAACCGGGATATGGTTCTCATATTTGGAGATGATTTTCTCACGGAAGTCTTTCTCGAAAGATTTGCGGATAACGAATACAAGTTTACCGAACCCGCCACGAATAGCATCGAAAATAGAATAGTCCATGATGGTCTCGCCATTGGGACCTAGGCCGTCCAATTGTTTTAATCCTCCATAACGACTACCCATTCCGGCTGCCAATACAAATAATGTAGGTTTCATAATGCGTTTCTTTAATGTGTTTTTTAATTCTTCGGGCAAAGTTAATAATTATAGAAACATTGCCATGTTATTGTCCGTCTTTTTATAAAACTTCTAATACGACGATCGACATGGGAGGAAGGCTGACGCTTAACTTTCCCTTTTCCACCTTGGCTCCCTTGAAAACTTCCGGCTTGACCTTCTCCGGCGAATCGAATGTGTTATAGTCGTTTATGGAGGACGCTGTCAGGATACGCCCGTTCACGCTCTTTATCGTTACGTTTTGCAGGTCGATATGGATGTTCTCGCTTTGCCGGGGATCTACGTTTGCCAACGAGATATGGATTTTACCCTGCGAGTCCCGGGATGCGGAGGCGCTTACGACCGGCACTTCCCGGTTGTCTCTTACTTTCTCCTTGTCGCAGATTAGATCCATCGGCAAAAAGGTAGCGTCTTGATGAACCTTGTACATCTCGAACACATGGTAAGTGGGCGTAAGCACCATGTCCTTGCCTTTCGTGAGGATCATGGACTGCAATACATTGACAATCTGTGCGATATTGGTCATTTTCACTCGGTCCGTATATTTGTGGAAGACATGTAGGGTAAGAGCGGCCACGAAAGCGTCGCGCATCGTGTTTTGCTGGAACAGATGGCCGGGGATCGTACCGGGTTCCACATCCCACCAAGTGCCCCATTCGTCTACCATGAGGGCTATATTTTTCTTCGGGTCGTATTTATCCATGATAGCGATATGCTTTTTAACGACATCCTCTATCTCAAGGCATTTTCCTAAGGTCCAGTAATAATCCTCCGTGTTGAAATCGGTAGCGGAGCCTTTATTGTTCCAATCTCCTACTGTATAATAATGTAAAGAGATACCATCCATGCGTCCGCCGATTTGTTTCATCAGCGTCTCGGTCCAGTTGTAATCATAATCGCTGGCACCGCTGGCGATCTTGAACAAGACATTGCTATCATAGTTACGGCAATACGTAGAGTAACGACGGTAAAGGTCGGAATAATATTCCGGTCGCATACTGCCCCCGCATCCCCAACTCTCGTTCCCAACGCCGAAAAACTTGACTTTCCATGCCTTATCCCGGCCATTTTTCCGGCGTAGGTTGGCCATTGGGCTGTCTCCTTCCGAGGTCATGTATTCCACCCATTTAGCCATTTCCTCAACCGTACCGCTTCCCACGTTTCCGCTGATGTAAGGCTCACAACCTAATAACTCACATAGATTCAAGAACTCATGGGTTCCAAAACTATTATCCTCAATCGTCCCTCCCCAGTTATTATTCACCATTTTCGGGCGATTTTCCTTGGGGCCGATTCCATCCATCCAATGATATTCGTCGGCGAAGCAACCGCCCGGCCAACGTAAGTTCGGGATCTGTAGTTTCTTCAACGCGTTTAAGACATCCGTACGGTATCCTTGGGTATTAGGGATGTCGGACTCCGGCCCCACCCATAAGCCACCGTAGATACAACTCCCTAGATGTTCGGCGAATTGCCCGTAAATATGTTTACTGATCTGTTGGTTACCTTGCTCCGGATAAATACGGATATTCGCGTCTCGCTGAGCGAATAAGGGAAGGGCGATAAATGCCCAAACGCTGATTATTAGTTTCTTCATGATATAAATGATTTGTTGGCAAAGATACACTTATTCTTGAATACATGAATCCTTTTATCGTCCGAAAAACACGTACGTGTTTTCGTAAAAAGTCGTACATGTTTTAAAAGAAACACGTACATGTTTTTCTTTTGTGTATTTATCGTATCTTTGTAAGGTTTTAAGGCAAAAGACTAAACAAAATGAGAAAGAGAAAAATGTTTCCGTTTTTAGCGGCTGGGATAGTCGCTTTAGCGAGTTGTAACACTCCTCAGAAAGAGGTAGTGAAGATCGCTGCTATTAATCCTGCGAATATGGATACCACGGTTGCCGCAGGTACGGATTTTTATGAATACGCTTGTGGTGGATGGATAAAGAATAATCCATTGAAACCGGAATACGCTCGTTTCGGAACTTTCGACCAATTACTAGAGAATAACCAAGAACAGCTCCGGGTATTGATCGAGGAACTTAGCGCTACGCCCCATGAGGCGGGTAGTGTCGCCGGGAAGATCGGCGCTTTGTATGCGATGGGATTGGATAGCACGAAGTTGAATGCCGATGGAGTGGCTCCTATCAAAGAGGAACTGGCCGCTATCAATGCGCTGGCAACGAAATCGGATGTCTCTAAGATGGTGGCTACGCTTCATAAGGAAGGCATGGCTCCGTTCTTCGCTTTGTTCGTGGGCGCTGACGAGAAGAATAGTGCCATGAATATCGTCCAGCTGTATCAGGCTGGTATCGGAATGGGCGATCGGGATTATTATTTATTGGAAGATGAAGGCTCCGCCAAGATGCGTGATGCTTACAGGGCTTATATAAATAAATTATTTACATTGGCCGGCTCAAGTCCGGAGCAAGCGGATGCGGCGGTGGATGCCGTGATGAAAATAGAGAAGGCTATCGCCGAGATCTCTTATGGCCGTGAGGATTTGCGTGACTCCCAGAAAAACTATAATAAATTGCCTTACGAGGATTTCAAGAAAATAGAGTCCCCGTTGGATTGGGATGTATATTTTGAATCCATGGGATTAGCCGGGCTGAAAGAGTTGGACGCGAAGCAAATCAACTTCTATAAGGATATGAGTGAGGCTTTGCGGAATACGACGGTCGATGAGCAAAAATATTATTTGGCGTTTAATTTATTGAGCGCGGCGGCTCCATACCTAAGTGATGATTTTGTAGATGCTGATTTTGAGTTCTATGGAAAGGTAATGTCCGGAAAGCAGGAACAACAACCTCGTTGGAAGCGTTCGTTGAATACGGTAAACGGTGCGTTGGGCGAGGCCGTCGGCGAGATGTATGTAGAGAAATACTTCCCGGCTTCTTCCAAGGAAAAGATGTTAACGCTGGTGGGGAATTTGCAGACCGCTTTGAGCGAGCGGATCAACGGCTTGGAATGGATGAGCGATACGACTAAGGCGAAAGCTCAAGAGAAATTGGCTGCCTTTACGGTGAAAATTGGTTATCCGGACAAATGGCGTGATTATAGTGGTTTGGAGATCAAGGACGATTCTTATTGGGCGAATGTTCGCCGTTCTAACATCTTCGATATGGCCTATCAATTGGCGGACGTGGATAAGCCGGTCGATAAGTCTCGTTGGCATATGAATCCGCAGACCGTGAACGCTTATTACAATCCGACTACGAATGAGATCTGTTTCCCGGCCGCGATCCTTCAGCCTCCATTCTTTAATCCGGATGCCGACGATGCGGTGAACTATGGCGCTATCGGTGTGGTAATCGGCCATGAGATGACGCATGGATTCGATGATCAGGGACGTAACTACGATAAGGATGGTAATTTGATCGATTGGTGGACTGCCGAGGATGCTGTTCGTTTCAAGGAGCGTGCTGATAAATTGGTTGATCAATATGACCAGATTATCGTAATAGATACGCTTCATGCCAACGGACGTTTTACGTTGGGTGAGAATATCGCCGACCACGGAGGTTTGTTGGTCGCTCACCAAGCTTATTTGAATAGCTTGAAGGGCAAAGAGACTCCGGCCCCGATCGATGGCTTCACGAATGAGCAACGTTTCTTCTTGGGGTATGCGACGTTGTGGGGACAAAATATCCGTCCCGAGGAGATCCGTCGTCGTACCAAGATCGACCCGCATTCATTGGGAAAATGGCGTGTGAACGCTGCCTTGCGTAATATCGCCCCGTTCTATGCCGCTTTTGACATTAAAGAGGGCGATCCGATGTTTATGGCTCCGGCTGATCGGGTGGTTATCTGGTAATCCAAATACAGAGTTTATATAAATGAGGGAAGTATGTCACGTCAAAAAGGCATACTTCCCTTTTTTCGTTTATCCCGATTTGGCAGTCTGATGCACTTTTCTTATTTTTGTTTGATTAAGAACGTTATACATGAAAATTTTATACCATGCGAAACTATATATCAATCGCCTTGCTTCTCTTGGCATCTTCTGTTTTTGCGTATGATCCTCCCACGATGGGATGGAGCTCATGGAATACCTATCGAGTGAATATCAGCGACAAACTGATAATGAAACAAGCTGATGCGATGTCGCGGAATGGCTTGAAAGAGGTTGGATATAAATATATCAATATTGATGACGGGTATTTTGGGGGACGGGATGCGAGCGGGGAGTTAATCACTCATCCGGTCCGTTTTCCGAATGGCTTGAAGCAGACGGTAGATCATATCCATGCGTTAGGGTTTAAGGCGGGTATTTATTCCGATGCGGGCCGGAATACTTGCGGCTCCTTTTGGGATAAGGATTCTTTAGGGATCAATGTCGGCTTTTATGGGCACGATCGTCAGGACGCAGACTACTTCTTTAAGGAAATAGGATTCGATTTTATTAAGATCGACTTTTGTGGCGGCGATGCCAAACAGAATTTCGATCAATTAGGTCTGGATGAGCAAGAGCGATACACGGCGATCCATAATGCGATACTAGCTACCAGCCGTAAAGATGTGCGTATGAATGTATGTCGTTGGGATTTTCCCGGTACGTGGGTGCATGACGTTGCCTTCTCATGGCGTATCTCGCAAGATATAAATCCTAGCTGGGAGTCCGTGAAGAATATTATCCGGCAGAATCTATATTTGTCCGCTTATGCGAGCGAAGGAAAATATAATGATATGGATATGCTTGAGATCGGCCGTGGAATGAGTGAGGAAGAAGATAAAACTCATTTTGGAATGTGGTGTATCATGAGTTCCCCTTTATTGATTGGCTGTGATCTGACTACCATCTCTGAGAAATCTTTGCGGCTACTGAAAAACGAGGAACTGATAGCGTTAAATCAAGACGTACTAGGCTTGCAAGCTTATGTCGTTAAGCAAATGGATGGAGTGTATATCTTGACAAAGGATCTGGAAGAAGTGAATGGGAATACATGCGCTGTTGCCGTCTATAATTCTACGGATGAGGAACGGACTATTCATCTGGATTTTGCCGATTTCTATTTGCGGGGCGACGTGAGTGTACGGGACTTATTTGAAAGGAGAGATCTTGGAAAGTACAAGGATCGGGATTTTTCCGTAACCATACCTGCGCATGGGACACGTATTTTCCGTCTGGATGGACCGGAAAGGGGAGAACGGACGGTTTATGAGGCGGAATGTGCTTGGTTGCAAGACTATCAAGAAATAAAAAATCACAAAGCGTTTGGAACGGCGATTTATGAGGATGACGGGAATTGCTCTGGAGGTGCGAAGGTTACGGGATTAGGTAATCGTGATAGCAATTATCTGGAATGGCATAATGTATACAGTCGTGAGGGAGGTTTATACTTGATGTCCGTGGATTATCAGTGTGCGGAGAATCGAGAATTAATTTGTCAAGTTAATGGAGTTGTCGTAAAAAATGTAGAGGCTCATCCTGCGCATGAGGTCGCTAGCGAGCAAATAGAGATCCGTTTGAAACCCGGGATGAATCGCATACGCTTATCGAATGGAAACTCATGGATGCCCGATATCGATCGTATGGTTTTACAAAAGAAGTGATGGCTACGTGCTTGAGGGAATTTTCATTCTTCTATATTCTTGAGGTGTCATTCCCGTATGCTGCCTGAAATATTTGTTGAAAAAAGACAGGTTGTTAAAGCCTAAAGAGAAAGCGATCTCTTTTACGGTTAAGTCTGTCGATCTTAATTGTGCCTTGGCATCCATCGTGATAATGGAGGAAATGATTTCCAAGGGAGTAAGTCCGATCGCTTTCTTAATAGTCGTGCAGAAATGAGGTAACGACAAATTTAATTGAGCGGCGTAAAAAGAAACGCTGTGCTCGGTGGTATAATGCTCTACGACAAGTTGGATAAACTTACGGTAAATCTCATTGGTGCGCGTACGGATTCCATTTGTCCAATGGCTATGATTTTTATATAACTCAGCCGTTCCTTGCATGAATATCGTGAGATAAGCGATGACTAGGTTTTTATTTACCATAGAATAAGACGGGGATAAGGATTGCGCACGTATCAATAAACGGTATCCGTCAATATATAATTGAGCTACAGATTCTTCCAGCGGCATGATCGGATGTTCCGTGATAACGGGAAGAAAGCTCATGGTTGATTTAATAAAATTGATGTTTGTCATAAACTCCGAAGAGAATCCGGCGAAATAGAAACGTGCGTCGTCCGATATTTCATGGAACTGGATAAAATTGCTGGGCACTAAGGTCACGAAATCATATTTGTTAATCGTATACTTCGCTAGATTGATAGAAGCCTGCACGGAACCTTCTACACAAAGGAGAAACAAACCTGCCTTTATCTTATGAGGCAGCTTGCTGTATTTGTTTAGCGTCTCTTTTGTGATACGATCTCCGACGATAAAATCGTTCGTGATATCGAATGTGAGCATTTCCTTTTCCATATCTAATCGGTAATTCGTCTCAAATATAGGAATTAATAAATACTTATTATTCAAGATAATAAAAATAGAACATAGAAACGAAAGAATGGATATTGATTCCCTAAAATTTAAGGGCGAACTTTACAAATGACTACTAATCGTAGGAAAGAGGAAACAAAAAGAATATAGTTCGTTAACTAGAAAAGTATTTTGATTATGGAAAAAGGAAGAATTGGACTAAACGCAGGAAAAGTGTGGCATGCGCTAAACGAGGTAAATGAAATATCTACGCAAGAGTTAAGCCGTAAATTGTCTTTAAGTATTGAGGACCTAGCCTTGGCTATTGGCTGGTTGGCTAGAGAAAACAATATTTATATCACGAGAAAGAATGGTTTGTTGTATGTCAGCAATGGCATCAAATCCAATATGTACTATTAAAAGGAAACAAAAAAAGGCTATCCATCACGGACAGCCAATCTTCATTGTTAACCTTAAATCTAATACCATGAAAAACACAGTGCAAATATAGAGGTTTTATGTTATGTAGCATAACGAATAGTTTGGAAATCTCATTTACTTAACGTGATTTAACAAAATCATGTTCTAAAACATATCTTTTGAGACATAATTCATAAACACAAGCGTTACTTTTATCTATTACCACCTTTACTTGACTTTTAAATCAAGTAAAGGATGGTAATTTAAGTAATGCCTTATTCGGCTAGTAGAATGATATGTTTCGTTAAGTCATTAAACTTGATAAAATAGGTACCGGCGGAAACCTTTACATTATCACCTCCGTCAAATTTGGCGAATTGTCCTTGTTTATCGTTCCATAAACTATTGCTGCCACCGAAGCTTACGGCCCAGTCATGATCCGCACGTAATTTCAAACCGCCATCGGACGGAATCTCTATTTTCTCGCCGATCCAGATGTGCTTGTCGTAACTAGCCTGTTGTAAATCTAGATCACCACCCCAATCATTGAAGTCTCCAATCAGGGAGATTTGTTTGTATTCGGTTGTCGCTCCGGTATAAGGTTCGATGCTGTATTTGTTACCAGCCAAGTCTAACGTGATCGTATAATAGCCATCCTGCGTGAAGCCTTCGATATTACCGCTACCGCCGTCATTGCTTAATGCTCCGTCGCTGTCGTAACCCCATTGAATGCCCCAATCACCCGGGGTTTGAATGATCTTGAATGCGCTACCGGCTTTTACGAAACCCGTGTAAGTGAATAACATATTATTAACATCGTCGTCGGCGAATATACGCATCGATGGGTCGTTATTGTTCCATCCGTTGTCGAATATGTCACCCACGAAATAAACTTGGGTACGGGCGCCACTATATGGAGTGATCGCCATGTTTACCGTGTTCGAATAAAGTTCGGGAACACTGTCGTTAATAAATGCTTTAAGACGGAAGTCCACATTATAAGCTACGGTGGGATTAACCATTCCCAGATTGTTCATGGCATCATTCAGCTCGAATGTCTTGATCAAGACTTTTTCGCCGGAACCGGTAGTCGGCAGCGACTCGAATTTCTCGAATTCAGTTCCTCCTTCACAGACTTGTACGGTATACGTTACACCTGCCGCGAAACCGTAATCCGGTTGTTCACAGGTAAAAATATCGATGATACTACTGGCATTTTCCGGCATTAAAGTATATGAGCTATTATTCGGAGCATTGAGGGTAAAAGATATATTATTACCTTCTGAGTCCTTTAGGTCATTGATAACCGGATCTTTATCGTCCGTGCAGGCAGAAAAAGCACAGATGCCCGCAAACACGATGGATAATATATTGACTTTATTCATAATTGTTACTTATTAATAGGTTTTACGATTAATAACCCGGATTTTGTTTCAAGTTACTGTTTACCACGAGTTGGGTCGAAGGAATCGGTAACAATGAGAAGTGACTGGAGATTGAAGTACCTCCCGCTGTCTCGCCTTTCCAATCCCAAGTATAATTGGAGGTGAACTTATTGTAGCGGATCAAATCCGTACGGCGTTGCGCCTCAAAATAGAACTCACGGGCCTTCTCATCAAGCACAAAATCCAAAGTAAGATCGGTTGCCGTAATTTCCGTGGCTTTCGCTCTTTTCCGTAGTTGGTTAATAGCGCTTAAAGCGGCTTGTTTATCGCCTCCTGCCCGTAATGTGGCTTCGGCGAAGGTCAGATTAGCCTCGGCTAAACGGAACAATGGGAAATCCATATCCGGGAACTGCTGATTCGGATCATGACCGATTTGTCCGGATTTCGTGATATTCTTGAATTTAGTTACAGAATAACCTTCTGTAAACTCGGTCGGCTTATTGATCTCGAATGTACGGTCTGTAGTCCAGAAAGAGGCACGTGTATCAGTTGTTTTCGATAAGTCTCCGTCAGAAGCGAACTTTTTCACCAATGCCATGCGGGCACGGTTACCACCCCATGCTTCTTTAGTTCCGAAATCAACCAGTGCGTTCATGTCACCACTGATAAAGCTGGCGATAAAGAACAATCCGGACCAAGAGCGGGTCTGTACGCCATCATAACAAATCGGCAGGATCATCTCGGGAGAGGTGTTGTTATCTGCAAGGAAATTATCTCCATAATTAGGAGCCAGAGAGAAACCGGCGTCCATGACTTTCTTTGAGTATTCAGCGGCGGCAGACCATTGAGGGGTACCTGTATATACTTCCGCGTTCAGATATAAGCGGGAAAGTAGCATCCATACGGCGGCTTGATCGGCACGTCCATATACATTTGCACGGGGAGCCTTCATTTGTGGCTCGATTTCTTTCAACTCTTTCTCTATATAGGTATAGAGATTCGCCCGGGTAATCCGTTCGGGAACATAGGTACCGATACCCGTGTTCTCATCAACGAACGGGACATTGCCATATAAATCAATCAAATAATAATAATCCAAGGCACGGATAAAACGAACTTCAGCACGCTGTGTAAGACTTTCCTCGTCATCCTTGCCCTCTGTCTGTATTAAGAAGTTATTACACTGAGCGATTTGGATGTACAGACGGTTGAACATATTCAATACCACACCGTTCGAGGCGGTAAACTTAGCGAAGTTCAAGGGATATACATCCACGTCGCCAGACCAAGCGCAAATCGCCTCGTCCGTAGGAAGCTCATTTAGGTTGAATAGCATACGCATCAAACCCGACGCTCCCTCATCCGTGTCGGCGATATCTCCTTGTCCGTCGGGACCTTTATTTCCTGTGATGGCTAATCCCGCATAGATCTTGGCGAAATTGGCGTTCTGATCGAACTCTACGTTTAGGTTCGGATCAATAGGCGTAACATCGAGATCACCTAGGCAAGAGGTGAAGTTTACGCTAAAAACCAGCGATAAAGCCGGTATTATATATTTAAAGAATTTCGTATTCATATAGATATCCTGATTTAAAATTAGAAGTTAAGACTTACACCGAGTATACCTACCAATGGGCGAGGATATACGTTCTTATCGATACCGAAGGTCTTATCAGCTGCGTTCGCTACCTCCGGATCCAATCCTTTATATTTCGTGATAACAAAAGGATTCTGTACGGTTCCGTAGATGCGTCCGCCCAATACGCCGAATAATTTGTTGAAAGAGTAACCCAACGTGATATTATCGCAGCGTAAGAAGGATGCGTTTTGTACATAATAATCGGACAATACGTTCATGTTCTGGAAATTCGTATCGAAAGCGGATAGCGGACGGTTGGATAGATAGCCTTTATTGTTAATACTACCTTCACTTAATGCCGCATTGGATGAGGCTACATTATTATATACATAGTTCCCGAGGTTGGAACGAAGTGAGAAACTGAAATCCCATGCTTTCCATACCAATTTAGAAGTAAAGCCCATCGTTACATCGGCCGCCGGTTTATGGCAGAAATAACGGTCCTCGTCATTGATCACGCCATCTCCGTTGCGGTCCACGTATAATCCTTCGATCGGATTTCCCTGTTGATCATATACCTGCTCGTATACATAGAATGAGTTCGCCGGGTGATTCACGCCTTGTGCCTGTATCATGGTCCCGGTACCACCTTCTACGGTTCCTGTCAATACGATGGATGAGGCGTCATCCTGTGCGGTTAGCTTGGTAATCTCGTTGTTGTTCCAAGCGACATTAAAGCCTAGATCCCATTTCCAATCAGGGGTTGAGATCGCTTTAGCGTTGATGGAGAACTCAACACCTTGATTTCTCAAAGAACCGATATTGCTGACGATACGGTTCTTGAAGTTTGTTCCGGCCGGTACGTCGATCACATTGATCAAGTCCTTAGTTTCCCTGTAATAATAATCCAAGGATGAAGTGATACGGTTATCTAAGAATCCGAAGTCGAATCCGGCGTTCCAAGTAGTAGTCTCCTCCCATTTCAAGTTCGGGTTGTAACCGTCGGGACGGGCGATAGGAACAAATTGGTCGCCAAATTGATAGTAGGCTCCGTCTTGTCCCGCAAAATAAGTCGCCATATACGGGTAGTCTCCTTGCGAGATATCCTGTTGACCGGTAATACCATAACCCAAGCGTAGTTTTAAATCCGATACAGCGTCCACGTCTTTCATAAAGCCCTCTTCCTTGATCTTCCATCCTAAAGCCACGGAAGGGAACAATCCCCAACGGTTGTCTTTAGAGAAGCGGGAAGTGCCATCGTTACGTAAGGTAGCGGTGATAAGATAGCGATTCATGAATGAATAATTGACACGTCCGAAGAAAGAGATCAAATAACTTTCTGTCTTGAAAATATAAGAAGTCGGGTTATCTCCGTTCAAGTTATTGTATGCGTTCTCTGTGGAACGATGGAAATGTTGCCAAGAGTAACCAGCCATGATATCAAAATGATGCTTTTCATTGAAATCCTTAGCGTACTGCAAATAAAAATCCAATAGGTGATTGTATTTGTCGATTGTCTCATAACCTGTTTTGCCGTTATCCACGTAACCTAATGGAGATTCTTTCGGATAGTAAATATCTTGTGTACCGGTAGCCATATCCATGCCTAAATTCAAGTTCGCACGTAATTCGGGAAGGAAATGGAATTTATAATCAACTTGGATATTACCGACTAAGTTTTTAGAATTAGCCTCTTCTTTTTTCTGTTGAAGCATCGCTACCGGGTTTTTTGTAGCGATTGAGATAAATTCACCGGCATTTTCCCAAGCGAAATAACCTCCGTATTTACTGTTGCCGTTCATGACTGGTTGAGTCGGGTCGAATGCGATTGCCGCTCCGATAGCTCCCGTATCGGCGAAACGATTATTTGAGATCATTCCCTTGGCGTTGAAGTTAATATTTAAATGATCTTCGAAGAAACTGGGAGCTAGGTTTACAGATCCAGTATAACGTTCGAACTTAGAGGTTTTCAATATACCATTTTGGTTTGTATATCCGACGGATACACGATAAGGCATATTATTCAAGCCTCCGGATACCGTGATATTATGATCGGTTCCCACTGCTGTACGGAAGATCTCTTTCTGCCAATCCGTATTTTCTTTTCCTAATAACTTAACGGCGCTTGATTCCGCCCCAAAACGATCCGTTACGAAATTACGATATTCGTCAGCTCCCATAACATCGATTGATTTGGTCTTCGTGCTGATAGAAACGTTTCCATCGTACGTAACCCGTGGGCGGGAGCCTTTTTCACCTTTCTTAGTGGTGATAAGAATCACACCGTTAGAGGCACGCGAACCATAGATCGCTGTGGCGGATGCGTCTTTTAATACGGTGAATGTTGCGATATCGTTCGGGTTGATCGTACTCAACGGGTTGGATACCCCTTTGATACCGTCATTGTCGATCGGAAGTCCATCGATAACGATCAGCGGGTTGTTGCTGGCCGATAAGGAAGAACCACCACGGATGCGGATACTGGCTCCCGAACCCGGAGCTCCACCGTCAGTCGTGATATTTACACCGGCGATTTTACCGTTGATCATATCGGTTGCGGTGGTGGTCAAACCCCGGTTCATCTTATCTGGCTTAATGGCCGTCACGGAACCGGTAGCGTCATCTTTCTTCACCGTACCATAACCGATTACGACAATCTCGTCCAATACTTCCGTATCTTCTTGTAATACGACAATTAAATTACTTTGTCCTTGGTTGATAATGTCTTGTGATTTGTAGCCTATGTAAGAAATACCGATCGTACTTCCTTTAGGCGCCGAGAGCATAAAGTTACCGTCGAAATCGGTAACAGTTCCATTCGTAGTTCCTTTTTCAAGGATACTAGCCCCGATGATGGGTTCACCTTTCGCATCTTTCACGTTGCCTTTGATCGTGACGTCTTGTGCGAAAACATTGCAGGAGAGAAACAATCCTATCAAGACAGATAAGATTACTCTTGCGTCGCAAGAATACATTTTTTGTTTCATGCATTAGACAGTTTAAGATTAATACTCTATTATATTTATTGAATTTTAGCCATAGTATATGAATGCAAATGTATGTTTATCAAACCTCTCATGTTGTTAAAATGTTTGTCGATACCCCTATAAATTTACGCAAACGTTCTCGCAAACGTTTGCATTATATGACCTAAATACATATCTTTGATTTTATAAAAAAGAGAACCATGAAAAAGCGTCAAATCACGATAAAGGATATAGCGAAAGCCTTGCATATTTCCCCGTCAACAGTCTCTCGGTCCTTGGCTGATCATCCGGATATCAGCCAAGAAACCAAGAATATAGTGAATGCTTACGCTCGTGAACATAAATATAAGCCCAATGCCTTAGCCTTGAGTTTACGGACAAATAATACGAAAACAATCGGTGTTATTTTACCGCAGATCGTACATTATTTCTTTTCTTCTGTTTTATCCGGTATAGAAGATGAGGCGGAAAAGGGAGGGTATCGTGTTATTATTTGTCAAAGTAATGAGAATTATGAGAAAGAAGTAAAAGGTGCGCAAGCTTTATTGGAAGCACGTGTTTGCGGTGTCTTGGCTTCTGTCGCTAAAACGACGACGATCTACAATCATTTTCAAGAACTAATCGATAGCGATATACCCATGGTGTTTTTCGATCGTATATGCACGGGGATCTTGACAGACCGGGTGGTCGTTGATGATTATGCCGGGGTTTGCTCCGCTGTTGAATACTTGATTCGTAGCGGTTGCCGGCGAATCGCCTTTTTCGGATCTCCTTCTCATTTAGCGATCTCTAATAATCGTAGGATGGGATATGAGGATGCTTTGCGTAAAAATGGATTACCGGTAGATAAAGAGTTAATCAAGATTTGTGATAATTATACCGAGGCGCTTCGGTTGACCCCGGAATTATTGTCGTTACCCAATCGTCCGGATGCGTTCTTCGCCGTAAATGATGAGACTGCTATAGGGGTGCTGAATGTTGTCAAGGCCAAGGGATTGAGGATACCCGATGAGGTTTCGATTTGTGGGTTTACGAATAATAGCTTAGCGGAAGTTAGCGATCCCCTGCTGACCTCCGTGGATCAACATGGTTATGAGTTGGGAGCTATCGCTATGCGTTTGCTGATAGAACGTTTGAATGGCGTGCGTGACGGGGATCGTATCGTGAGCAAGATTATCAAGACAAATCTGGTGGTGAGACAGTCTACCCGTTAAAAAAGTGGCTTCCGAAAACGTTTGCTTTACTTCTTTGCATGAATTTGAATAGGGACGACGTCCTGTTTCGGAATAATTCCGTATGTTTGTCACCAAACAAATAAATACCTTAAAAAACATAATTCTCATGAAAACAAAACCATTTTTGAGTTTTTGGCAAATTTGGAATCTAACTTTCGGTTTCTTGGGCATTCAATTCGGTTTCGCCCTTCAGAACGCAAATTCAAGTAGAATACTTCAAACCTATGGAGCGGATGTAGAGCAACTATCCTTATTTTGGTTAGCGGCTCCGCTGACAGGTATGATCATACAACCTATCATTGGTCATTATTCCGACCAAACTTGGTGCCGTTTAGGACGTCGGCGTCCGTTTTTTCTGGTAGGAGCTATCTTTACGACGATTGCCTTGATATTGATGCCGAATGCGGGATTGTTCTTGTCACCCGGTACAGAGACGGCTATTTTATCTCCCGTATTGATTGGTGCGGGTATGTTGATGATCATGGATGCTTCCATCAATGTAACGATGGAGCCTTTCCGTGCCTTGGTAGGGGATATGCTACCCGATGAGCAGCATACGACTGGCTTCTCGATCCAGACTTTCTTGATCGGCATCGGTGCTGTCGTTGGTTCCTTGTTGCCGAGTATTATGAATAAGGTGTTTGGTTTATCTAATACGGCGGTTGCTGGTGAGGTTGCCGATAATGTTAAATTCGCCTTTTATGCCGGTGCGGCGATTTTATTAGCGAGCGTATTATGGACAATTTTTAAGACAAAGGAATATTCCCCGGAAGAGATGGCTGAGTTTCGGCTTTCCGGTGGTGAGGTCATTGAAAAAAGGCGGGATAGCAATGGTTTTATGGAGATCATGCATGATATTTTTCATATGCCTAAAATAATGTTACAGTTAGGTTTATGCCAGTTTTTCGCTTGGTTTGCCTTGTATTCCATGTGGGTTTATTCTACGCCTGCTATCGCTGAACATGTATATGGGGCAACAGATCCTGCTTCCGCCGAATATGCGATGGCTGGCGATAAGGTAGGTGAGTTATTCAGTATCTATAATTTTGTGGCGATGTTATTCGCTTTATTATTGATCCCGATTGCCCGTCATTTAGGTCGGAAAATGACTCATGCCCTCTGTTTATGCCTAGGAGGGGCAGGGCTGGTTTCTCTCTATTTGTTGAATAGCACAGGAATGATGGTCTTTTCCATGATTGGCATCGGTATAGCGTGGGCAAGTATATTGGCGATGCCTTATGCTATTCTTTCCGATAGTCTTCCCGCTGATAAGATGGGTACTTATATGGGTATATTTAATTTCTTTATAACGATACCTCAGATCACGAATGGAATCATTCATGGATGGATTGTACGTAATGTTTATCATGGGCATGCCGTGTTCGCTTTGTTAACGGGAGGTGTTTTCTTGTTTTTCGCCGCTGCCGCAGTTAGTCTTGTCAAAGAGAAAAAGTTCAGTCGAAAAGTGTAAGGTATATAAGTCCGGTTTCCTGTTGTCAAGCGTAAAAACGCTATACCCAAGTCAAACAGCAAGTTATTATAATGTAGGTAGAAAAACGTATCTCAGATAATCCCGGGTCACCCCGGGACAACAACAGGAAACCAATGGACTAACTACTAAAAGGCTTCTTCCTCTTCCTTTTGGCGTGATCCTATGACGCGAAGAACTAACATCGCTACCGTAATCACACCGAGGGATCCCATGGTTACGTTTTTAGTAACCTCATTGTCAAATGTTGTAGTTCCGACTAATACCAATACGATAAATGAAACCATCATGATTGCATCAGCCAAATCTTTATTTATTCTCATGATCTTCTTATTTTTTTAGGATTCGATAATTGTTGTATTTTATTATTCTTTTTCCAAGACTTCCTCTTCCGATGACGTCCCGGTACTACTCAGTCCTTTCATTATGCCATATAGACCAACACATAGAGTGCCCATAACTACTACTAATTTAATATAGTCGTTAGGGATGATAGAACTGCATGCGAATACACAACCTGCGATTGTTAGAAGAACATAAAGATATATACGTATTTTACCTGATTTATTAGTTGTCATAATTGTAATTTTTAATTGTTTATAATAATGTAAATGGGCAATAACTCCCCGGAAATATTGATTTAATAAATGCAATATTCCTGCCGATAAGACATATCAATGACTTACCGAAAGATACAAATATGAAACAATTAAAAACTAAATAATGAGTTTTCGTAGGGCAAAGACATGCTCTCCCATACGACACAGAAGTGTGGATAAATTTATGATCTGATAAGTGGATATATGTTGAGATACTCTATGAAGTTGATTTACTCCTCTCAAACGCATGTCTTGAAGGGATTTCTCCATATTTTTCCATATCCGTATTTCGATAGTGTTGTTTGTCGTTTGTGAAATCCTGCGGGGAGTTAAGCAGTTGCTGCTTTTCAGCTCGTTACTTAATACTTCGAAACGACGTTGGGCATCCGCCGTGTTTTTTTCTTTCATAACGGCCTCTTTAGTCGCAGACATAACCTCATCCATACTCTTTGTTCCTTCTTCGGGAGCAAACAGCATGAAGCTAATCAACAGACCTAATATGAATAGAAAATTCTTCATGGTGCAAATATACAAGTATTTCTTTAGATAATAACAACAGTATATGTTATTTGTTTTTTATTTTTGTAGTTATTTTAAGAATAAAACAATAGAATGGAGAATAACAGATCGAGAATTCAAGCTTGGTTAGAGGCGGCACGTCCGAAAACGTTGCCGGCATCATTTAGTCCGGTATTAGTTGGGTGTGCGCTGGCTTACAGGGATGGAGTATTTAAATTGGCTCCGGCGATCCTTTGTGTTTTGGTGGCTTTACTCGCCCAGATAGCCAGTAATTTTGCCAATGATTATTTTGATTTTAAGAAGGGGGTGGATAAGGAGGACCGGTTAGGCCCGGAGCGAGCGGTGGCTTCCGGTTGGATAACTCCTAAGGCAATGCTATGGGGGACTTTTATCACGTTGGGGCTTTCTTGTCTATGTGGCTGTTTCTTGTTGTTCTTTGCCGGCTGGGAGCTCATCGGTGTAGGAATTGCTATCGCGATTTGTGTCTTGGCTTATTCAGCAGGGCCGTTTCCTTTGGCTTATAACGGGCTGGGGGATGTGTGTGTCGTATTGTTTTATGGGATTATTCCGGTTTGTTTTACGTATTATGTACAAGCTTTATCGTTTTCCTTATTGTCATTCTTGCTTTCGTTGTCATTGGGGCTGTTGTCCGCTAATATTTTGATCGTGAATAATTACCGGGATTATGAGCAAGATAAGGCGGCTCGTAAACGGACTACGATTGTGCTATTCGGGCGTACGTTCGGGTTGTTAGCTTATTTGCTGAACGGTATATTGGCTGTCTTGATCACGCTGCCTTTATTGATGGATGCCTCACCTTGGCTTGTTTGTTTATTCGCGGCTTTTAGCGTGCTGTTTGCCGCCACATGGCTGGAGATGAAACACTATCAAGGCCGTGAGCTTAATAGAACTTTAGGGCATACGGCACGGAATGTATTTATCTATGCCGTATTGCTTTCGATTGTATTATTATTTGGTTCTTAAGATGTGCCGTGCTTTGAACAATCGCTTGGCCTCATGGAGACTTTTCTGTATGTATTTGGACAGGATAATCAATGTAACCGCTACGATAATCAGTAAGATTCCTAAAGCGAGGTGAGGGGTGAAAGGCTCTCCAAAGACTAAAACACCTACGCAGACGGCTGTCACGGGTTCTGTTGCTCCCAGTACGGAAGTTAGGGTGGAACCGATATGGTGTACGGCTTGTACCAATGTAATGTTAGATACTACGGTTGGCAAGAAGGCTAATAAGACGAGGTTAATAAAAGAGGGCAGGTCTGGAATGGGTTGGATTCCTGTTCCTGCCTGTGCTTTTATGAAAAATAAAGAGGTACTGACGATAAATACATAGAACGTAAGTTTTCGTCCCGGCATATCATGTACCCTCGATTTATTGACGGTGACGATATAGAGGGCATAAGCGACGGCGGAAAGTAATACGATGATTACGCCTAGCCCGTTTAATCGCATCTCTCCTCCATCAATGGATAGACGGGCTACTCCACAAATAGCGAGCCCGATCGCCAAGAGCGTAATCCATGATGTTTTTTCTTTGAATACAAACAGCATGAATAGGGTTACGAATATCGGATAGGTGAAATGTAGAGTCGTGGCGATTCCCGCCGCCATAAAATTATAGCCCCAAAACAGGAACATTGCCGAGCCTGTATAAAAAGCACCCAATAAAA